>JAITKS010000019.1 GCA_031278315.1 Planctomycetaceae bacterium
ATTCACGAAAAAACAATTTTGTGTAAGGTTGTATCGAATCTGCTGATTATTATGATTTTTTGGATCAAAAAAGGAACATAATTTTTATGAAATTCGTAATCTTTGCGGCCTCACACATCACAGCAACCTAAAATTTCGACATATCACAAGAACTGCATCTGGTAATTTATTCTCAACAAAATCACGCAATCGCACAATTACACAGACACAATTACACAGACATAATTACACATTCACACAATTACAATTCGATATTCAAAAATTAAATGTATCGTCTAATGAAAATCAGCGATACGGGAATTATTCATTAAAGAGCTTGCTTTTCGATAAAGCTGACAGCTCGAACTGGAAATTAAAAAGAGAATAGTTTAATAATATTTCGGTTCGATATAAACTATTCGATAACAACTTATAACGCAATAAAATAAAATGGGACAACTTAAACGCTTTTTCCGTAATATGCTTTGTGACCGTTCATTTGCCTACGGCGGTGCTATTTTTGAACGATTACCAAAAATCGAAATCGAATCTCATTTGACTATCGCTAATTACGGACATTTCACTTTAAGCGACGCCGTAAGACCCTCCTTCGACTTGAAAATTATCCCGCGGCAAGGTTACAAACACGACCGATATCGAAACATTAAAAACAATCTTACTATTCCCGTAATAATGGCAACTGTCTCCAAAGAAGATATTTTCGATACTTTTATCGACTTGCTCGACCCGCTCGGAAACAGCGTAGATGTCGTTTTGGAAACGAGTCACAAACGCTCGTCGGGAGAGCATCTCGACCTATATCGTGAACAAATTGATACGCCGATACTAAAAAGTTTTCTATACGATTACGAAGAATTACTACTCAACGACGGATGTACCGGCATAGCTGTTATAAATTCTTCTACGCCATGCGAAATACAATTCGACGAACACAAAATGTTAATAATTTACTCTTACAACGAAAGAGCTTTTGAAAAAATTCTTAAACAGCACAATGTCTATTGCGATGAATCTATAAGATTCATTACCGAAGCAGAACATATTCACACTACAAGAGATGAATACTACAAACAATTCCAAAATCTAAAAAACACACTAGGACTAGATAACGATTATTAAAAAATTTCAAAAATTTTTTTCAGGTTAGTTGTTTTTATGACGTCCCGCATTTATACTTTTCGGCTTGTTGATCTGCCGATTGAGTTAATCCTCAACTTGATTTCAATTTGAATAACAAATATTAATGAGACGCAGATCATATCAACGTAAAAGAGCTGCTTAAAATTTCAATGTTAAATGTTCACGAATAATTTTTGTATTTAGTTCGCACTGATTGTGCAGCATATCGAATTTGAAAGAGAACGGTTTAAGTAGTTTTAAATAGTTTAAAAATTTTTTGAGGTACACAGATGCGATTTTCGCCGATAATTTGTTTGACGGTTTCATTGTTAGTAATTTGTCCTTTTTTTAGCGGTTGTTATATTTCTTATGATAATTCGGACAATTTCAAAATCGAGACTCATGGAATGGTTCTAAAAGAACTGCCCGAAATTCCTGAAGCAGCGAAACCTTTTGATTATCCGTTTTCCGATGGGAAAGATCATAGTAATTGTACTTTTGATGATATGATGTTTTGACATTTATCATTCAATTAGATGACAATTTTGAATTATATTTTTTGGTTACATTTGTGTCTATTTACATAAGTGTGAACAATTCACCAACAAACCTAGTGACTAAACTATGCGTCCAATCACTTTGACTTTTTTGTTTACAAGTGCGATTCTGTATTTTGCGGCACTTACTGCCGAAATTTATTCAGAGACACAGAATATTCATAATTTTGATCAAGCCGCCAATACAGACTTTATAGTTATTGACGATGATAATTCCAGTAACGATTCTGCCGATTCTGCCGATTCTGCCGATCCTGCTGACATTGCTGATTCTGTCAATTCTACTGATTCTGTCGATCCTGCCGATAACAACAAAAATAAAGACGACAATACCGCGAAACAATTTACATATCCGTCACCAAAGATTATTTGTCGTGAGCTTGATAATTGGCTCAAAGCGTCGAGTTTTGCGGATGATTCTGTGCGGCAGAATGTGTTGTCGCTTTGGAATGATGCAATTTTAGAAAACGAGAATGAACAACACATAAACGAACATAACGAACATAATGAACATCGAGTCGAAGTTGTCGAGCGGTTGCCTTATGTTGCGTCTGATGATAATAATGTAAACGATGTTAATAATGTAAACGATGCTATAAATTCTATTGAGAAAAAATTTGTTGAGAGTATATCGAACTTGGATTTATTTAAGCCGACAAGTGCGAAGTTATTTGATTTGTCGATAGAATCGATGCGGCGGGCGAGTAATCAAGTTGCGGAGTATTTGAAAATTTGTGATAAACTTGCATGGGAGGGATTACCGTATGGTCAGAAGTTAGTGATTCCGCAAGTACCTATTCACATTCATCTTGGCGAATCGAATGTGACGCAGTATTTGTACAATTCACTTCGTATGTATCTTGCGTTGAAACTTGTGCAGGGACGTTTCTACAGTGAAGCAATTAAAATTTTAGAAGAGATACAACCGGCAAATTGTATTAATCCTGCCGAGTTATTTATCACGAGAGCGGCTTTGTACAATGCGTTGAGTCAAAATGAGGAAGGTCTGGAAGCGATTAAAGATTTTAGAGAATCGGAAAAAACGGGAATCGTAATTTCAAGGAGACATAAAGAGTTGGCGAAATTGCTTGAATTCGAAATGAATGACGGTAAAGAAGATGACAGTCCGCAAAATATTTCAAAGAAAATGGACAATGCGCGTCGAATTTTGGGTAAAGGTGATCCCGGCAAGGAAGCGCAAGAGACGGAAGAGGACATTTTGAAATCGCTTGAGAAATTAATCGAAAAGATTGAGCAGCAAGCGAAAGAATCGCAACAGAACAAGGGCAATTCTAAGGGTGATTCGTTACAGTCGAATAATCCTGCGGAAGATTCAGACATAGCGCGAGGCAAAGCTCCGGGAAATGTTGATAGAAAGGATTTTGAAAAAGGCACATGGGGCAATTTACCGCCTAAAGAAAGAGAAGCCGCTCTCTCAAAAATCGAAAGAGATTTCCCATCTCATTATCGTGATATTATTGAAAGTTACTTCCGAGAAATGGCAAACAGCGACGGAAAAGACTAATTAAATAAAATCATCTTTTTTGAAAACAAAAAACAATCGTTTTGAGAATACAAAACAAACGAAATAACAAAATACACGAAACTTGTTGATGCCGAAATGATATTGGTGAAAAAATAATATTGGTGAAAAAATGAACTTGAAACCTTTGGGAAATTCCGCTGATATATTATGAGACATGTTTATAGTCCGACAATTGTGATAGTTTTGTCGTTTATTTTTTTCTTTTTCATATAAATTTTATTGTCCCAATCTATTGTTTTTCGTTTGTCGAAAACGGCATACCATCCTTCTTTGCAATCGTGAATGTCCATATAACGGGCGATTTGATCAAGACCTTTTTCTACATATTGTTCACTGCGGCGAATCTTGAGTTCTATCGGATATCTTTTGTCGTTATATTCTAATAAAAGATCGAGCCGTCCCGAACCTACCGCCATTTCGCGAGAAATTTGTCCGCCGCCATTAATGACTCGTTGCAA
>JAITKS010000183.1 GCA_031278315.1 Planctomycetaceae bacterium
TTTAAATTTCGGTATTCGTTTTAAACTAAAATCGCCCTGAAAGGGCGATCGGATATTGGAGCAATATCAACGCACAAAGAAAAGTAACAATAATTGTAATATATCAGTGTAATAATTTATTGTTGCTGGGATCGCGGTCGTCTCGACCGCATCTTTAGGCGTTTTTTGTTACAAAAAAGATGCAGGCGGGACGACTGCGTTCCCGCCGGCTAAAATATTTTTTAGTAATTCACTTAAATTGAAAATCTAAAATCTAAAATTACAAAATCTGATTTCTCTGTGTTCTCTGTGGTTAATAAAAAAAATATTCCACTGATATATTACTAAAAAACGAATTTTAAAGTGTAAATGGTATATAATTACTCGATAAAGTTTTCCAATAAACTGAAATCTAAAGTGTGAAACGTATATACTAATTTGAATCATTAATTAAATCGCCAATTTAAATCATTAATTAAATTCGCTAATTTGAATTGTTAATTTGAATCATTGTTGTCGCAGTGTCAGAAAATTTTGGTTTGAGGAACCGCAGAATGCGAGTTCGGTTGTTTTTTTTTCTCGTTCAAAAGGGCCGTCGATTAAAATATCGGTTTGGTTTAATAATTCTTGCCAGTTGTGATTATTTTTATCGGCGAGTAATTCGTTGTAATAAAAACCTGTGTAAACTACGATTGATAAATTTCTTTTTTTACATTTTTTTGCCAATTCGGATAGAGCTTTTGCTTGTAGGAAAGGTTCACCTCCGCTGAAAGTTATTCCGTCGAGCAGCGGGTTTGAATCGATCATTGTTAGAATATCATCAATTGTGATTTCTTCGCCGCCGTATAAATCGTGTGTATGAGGATTATGGCAATCGGGGCAAGCTCTTAAACAGCCTTGAACAAAAACGACGAATCGTATTCCAGGACCATCAACAACTGATTCTTTAGCAAAGCCTGCAACGCGTATTTTGGTATGATTATTTATAAATTCGTTATCAATCATTTTGTGTTAAAAAATATAAAGATAATTAGATAATTGCATGTATGAACTATTTATTTCGCATAAAAAAATATTTTGCCGATAAGGTGAGATAAGATTAGTTAAGATTTAATTCGTATCAATTTTTTATCAATGTTGAGTGGAATTTAATTATAGAAACAATTCAATATTCTGAAAGGTAGGGTGAACAAAATAGATTATAAGTTTGTCTAATTTATTTCATTACATTTTAAATTTCGTTTTTTGCGGGAGCGCGGTCGTCTCGACCGCATCTTTAGGCGTTTTTTGTACAAAAAAGATGCAGGCGGGACGCCTGCGTTCCCGACTAAAATATTTTTTAGTAATTCACTTAAATTTAAAATCTAAAATTACAAAATCTGTCTGATTTCTCTGTGTTTTCTGTGTTCTCTGTGTTCTCTGTGGTTAATAAAAAAAATATTCCATTGATATATTACGAAAGACGTATCGGAATAATCAAAGAATTGGTGACGGTTGAGTTGTTTTTTTCGTTATGTATAATTTGTCATGCTTTTCAAGTTTACAAATATTGCCGATAGATTATGAATATTTGTAATATATCAGTGGAATTTTTGCAGTCATCATTATATATAGTAATTTTAGGGATTAATCAAACCAGCCCCGAAAAAGCGATTTTAATGAATACTTGTTTAAAAATAAATAACGAATTTCAAGTAAGAATAGTTTAGAATTATCACACTGACACTGATACATTACACTAAATTTATATTACATTAAATTTAATTTTAAGTTTTAGGAAAATTTTATGCACAAGTTTGAAAATTACATTAGAGATAATAAATTGTCATTTGAGACAGGTTTATTTGAAGTGTTACGAATACCAAGTATTAGTGCGGATACATCTCATATATCTGACATGATTCGATGTGCGGGTTGGTTCGTTGATCGATTTGAACGTTTGGGGATGCGGACAGAATTAATTCAGACACAACGTCATCCGCTTGTTTATGCGGAGACATCTGCCGTTCCGGGTAATCCTGTAATCTTAATTTACGGACATTACGACGTTCAACCGCCCGATCCGATTGAACTCTGGTTATCATCTCCATTTGAACCAACGATTCGTAACGGCAACGTTTACGCACGAGGCGCAACCGATGACAAAGGACAATTTTTAACTCATCTTTTTGCAATTGAATCGATTTTGAAAACATCTGGTTCGTTACCGTATCAGGTCAAGTTTATAGTTGAGGGCGAAGAAGAAGTCGGCAGCGAGAGCTTGGATGAATTCTTACATTCGGAAACCGGCAAACAGAAGTTAGCATGCGATTGTATTTTAATAAGCGATACAGGAATGTTTGCACCGGATCAACCTACAATAACTTACGGATTACGCGGAATTATTGCATTTGAATTAGTCTTGACAGGTCCGAATCGTGATTTACATAGCGGAACATTTGGCGGTTCTGTATTTAATCCGGCAATTGCATTATCAAAAATTCTTGGCGGAATGATTGACGGAAATGGTAAAGTACAAATCCCGCACTTCTACGACGATGTTCTACCGTTGACAGAAAATGAACGGGAACAATTCGCTTCGTTATCTTTTGACGAATCTGAATTTTTTAACGCAATTGGTCTAAACGAAGGTTTTGGCGAAAACGGATTTTCAACAAATGAACGCCGATGGGTACGTCCGACATTTGACATAAACGGAATAACTTCGGGTTATCAGGGGGACGGTTCAAAAACGATTATTCCGAGTAAAGCGTCAGCGAAATTTACGTTTAGATTAGTACCGAATCAATCGCCGGAAAGAATTATTGACAACGTTAAAAAATATATTAATTCTGTAGTACCGGCAGGAATAAAATATGAACTTGTCGTTCAACACGGAGCAGCAGGCATGCGGCTTGATCTGGATAAAAGCCGTTTCGTAAAACATATTTCTAATGCGCTTGAGAATACTTTTAACCGCAAGCCTGTATTTATTCGTGAAGGCGGATCGATTCCTATTGCGGCGAATTTCAATTTGGTACTAGGGGCGGATGTCTTATTGATCGGATGGGGACAAGATGACGACGCTTTACATTCGCCGAATGAAAAATTTTCGTTGACAAGTTTTCATAACGGAATATTAGCTTCCGCAAGATTCATGAATAATATAGCAAATAATTTGTAAACGGCTCTCACTTTAATTTGCGTAAAATATCAGTAGAGTTTTTGTTTTTCAGCCT
Organism: Planctomycetaceae bacterium; assembly: GCA_031278315.1. Lineage (GTDB taxonomy): Bacteria > Planctomycetota > Planctomycetia > Pirellulales > Thermoguttaceae > WRKP01. The sequence goes on from JAITKS010000183.1 coordinate 3,198, forward strand.
TATTTTTCAGAATTAAATAAGATTAGTAAAAAATTAATTTGAAACCATTGAGAAATTTCACTGACTATTTTACGTTACCTTTAAATTAAATTTATAACAAATAAGAAATCGATGAAATTACGAATAATACGAATTGATTTACCATTAAAGCATATTTTTACAACATCGAACAAGTCGAACAGTGTAGTTCGGACGATAGTTGTCGAACTTGAACAAGACGGTTTACGCGGACACGGCGAAGTACAAGAAGACCTTTTTTACAATGAAACGATAGAATCGATGGTAGAATTACTCGAAAATTGTGCGGATGCAGTCAGACGTTATGCTCTTGCCGACACGATAGCGTTTGGATGTTACATTGATCCGATGTTTGGTTCGAGCCGATTTGCACGCAGTGCTGTTGATTGTGCGGCATGTGATCTATGGGGCAAAATGAAAAACAAACCTCTTTATAAAATATGGAAATTGCCGTCTGAAAATTTACCGCTATCGAGTTACAGTATCGGTCTGGATTCTTTAGAACGCATGGCAGACCGGTTTGATGAAGTACCGGATTGGCCGTCGTATAGAATCAAATTAGGTGATAGTAACGATATGCAAATCTTGGAAATGTTACGAAAGAAAACAAACGCTCCTTTTAGAATAGACGTAAACGGCGGATGGAATGTAAACACTGCTATTAGTTACATTGAACGGTTAAAATCTTTAGGTGTAGAAAGTATTGAACAACCTTTAGCTCCGAATAATTGGGAGGGAATGAGCAAGTTGAGAAAAGCAATGAAAGAACGGAATATAAATATTCCTATATTTGCAGATGAATCTTGGAAAACAGAAAATGATATAGAGCGTTGTGTCGGTTTTTTCGACGGATTGAATATAAAATTAGCAAAATGCGGAGGATTAACACCAGCTAGAGAAATTATCGCAAAAGCAAGACAACTAGGATTCAAATTGACAAGTGCGAACTCTGTAGAATCAACTGTAGGTGTGTCAGCAATTGCACAATTAGCATCGTTGTTTGACTATATAGCTGTGGACGGTCCGTTACAAATAGAAAAAAAAATAGGCACCGGCGTATCTGTAAACAATGGTAAATTAATCTTTCCTAAAGAAAACGGAACTGGTGTAAGAGTTGTTTTAAGATAATTAATTTAGTGGTTAGTGGTCAGTGGTCAGTGGTTAGTTCGCATGCGGAGATTAACATCAATTCTAAGTTCGAATCACTAAATTTTGTAATATATTAGTTGAATAATTGTTTTTCAATTTTTTGTAATTTTTAAACACGAAATACACGAACAAGAGCTAACTATCAAGCAGTCCCGCTAGGGACTTGGATCGTGGTTAGTGATTAATATTTAGTAGTTAAAGGTTAATGATTAAAGTTTCGGAATTTAGAGATTCGAACTTACCCCCATCACAAATTTCCGCATGCGAACTAACCACTAACCACTAACCACTAACCACTAATCACTAATCACTAATCAAATGTTTATTAGTTATCCTAAAGAGGGTTCAGAGTTTCAGCGTGTTTATCTTGATAATGCTGCGACATCTTTTCCCAAACCTGAAACGGTTTATTTATCTGTTGAGCGTTTTATGCGGTATTGCGGCGGTAATGCTGGGCGGTCTGGGCATTATGCTGCTGTCGAATCACAACAAATAATTGACAAAGCTCGATTACTTTGTGCAAGATTATTTAATGCGGAATCGTCTCAAAATATAGTTTTTACTTGTAATGCGACGGCGGCGGTAAATATTGCTCTTAAAGGAATTTTATCGGCGAGTGATCATGTTATAACAGATTCTTTCGAGCATAATTCTGTAACTCGTCCGTTATATCGTTTATCTCAAGAGGGAATAAACGTAACGAAAATTAAGTCTGACCTTAATTCAGGATTAGATAAAGAACAATTGAAACCCGCTATTAGACCCAATACGAAATTAGTAATTTGTAATCATGTATCGAATGTTTTTGGTACGGTAAATGATATTGACGGAATAGGCCGAATTTGCAAAGAGTGCGGTGTATTGTTTATGGTTGATGCAGCTCAATCGGCGGGAGTAAAACCGATTGATGTACAAAAAATGAATATAGATTTACTTGCTTTTTCGGGGCATAAATCGCTTTTTGGGTTGCAAGGCACGGGCGGACTTTATATCGCCAAAGGAATAAAAATTAATCCGTTATTAGAAGGCGGCACCGGCAGCAGTATAAGCGGGAACGTAAATTCTTCTGAACTGCTGGAGCAGCCGGCAGAATTACCTTATAAATTAGAATCCGGCACGCTTAATACTCATGGAATTGCGGGGCTGGCAGCGGGATTACAATTTATTTTTGAAACAGGAATTGATAAAATCGCAGCTAAAGAACTGGAACTCGTTGAACATTTAATTGACGGCTTGCGGACAATAAATAGTATTCGATTGATTACGCCTGAAAAAGGATTTGATCGAGGCAGTGCAGTATCGTTTCAACATGACAAATTACAAGTGCATCAATTAGCTGCGATACTTGATATCAATTTTGGGATAGCTGTCCGCAGCGGTTTACATTGTGCCGCCGACCCGCATAAAATTACAGGAACTATAAAGTCTGGAGGAACAATAAGAATAAGCCCAAATTTTTTCAACAACGATTCTGAAATAGATTATTGTATTCAATCGATTAAAAAAATCTGTGAATAATATCAGTGAAATTTTTTTGTTTTTCAATTTTTT
>JAITKS010000185.1 GCA_031278315.1 Planctomycetaceae bacterium
TTTTTCAGTTGAAGATATTGTTGGGATAGCTCATTCCAAGAATTTTTCCACCTCATACGGATATGTTTACAAGTTATTGAAAGATGAGGGTTTTGCCCGTTTACCGAGGCGCAGTGCACTGGATAGAAATAAACTGGAGTTACCGTTAATGAAAGCTCCCGTTGCTCACAATATAAAAATTTGAGATGAGAAGTTTCATTCAACCAATACCGGACTGTTTTCCTTTTTGCCCATTATTTGCGAATACGGTATTGATAAAGCGATAGCCTCTTCCGACTATCCTTCAACTAATGAAATCAGTAAGTTACCTTCTATTCTGTCGTTTATTGCATTGAAACTCTCCAACATAAAACGGTACAGTGACGATGATCTCTGGTGTATGGACAGCGGACTTGGTCTGTTTGCAGGACTGAACGTTTTACCAAAAGCTGCATGGTTGAGTTCATATTCAAGCAGGGTAACCACAGAAATGAATACTTCATTTTTGAAACAACTTCACCGGATATTCGTTTTGAAAAAATGTACATTTCGTTTTGGGGATTATACAATATAATAATTGATTACAAATAGTTTAACTTTCATTACTGAGAAATTTCGAAGGGGATTTATAGAGAAAAGGTACAACAAAAAACATTCCACATAAGAAAAATAAACAGGCAGGCGGCGAAGCGTATACAGGCCTGTTATGCGATGCGCACACACTTACGAGTCCTGTGTTTATTAATCTTTTTTAGTTTATAATATTTTTTTTTACAAAGTTACACATTATTCATAATTTATCTTTTGTCAGAAAAATATCGTTCTTTCAAAAATTTAAAATACACATCAGTATATTTGTCGAAAGAACGCTCTGGAGTAAATAAATGTGTTACTTTACCCTTTTCCAACAAAAACACAAATGGAGTACGAGTTTTTTCTATTGGCAACCCTAATGTATTACTGTTAAGCAAATAAACAATATTTTGATTTCTTTTCATTGTATTTTTATTAAAATCAGAAGCAATAATTAATACATTGTATCTAAATTCATGATTGCCAAAATATTTATTAATTTTTTCATTTATATAATCAATACAATGATTACAACTATGCGAAGAGTATCTGAAAATTAACATTGGAGGAAGTTCTGAAAGTTTAATATTATATATACTTTCATCAGAGTTAAAAAGGATAATATCGTCATTAAGATTCAGCCCATTATTTATTAAGCCATTTATTTCATTATTCTGAAAATACAAAGATTCAATATTATCTTCTTCTGATACCTGACCTTTATCCGAAACCGGAATACGAAATAAAACAAAAAGGAGCATTACCGTAATCACCAAAAGTATAATGGTTACATAATATTTGAACATTCTATCAATCATTGTTTTTGAATTTATATTTTACAACTATACAATTATCATCATCTTGAATTTGGTTTAATTTCGTACGATTTTCTTCGTTAAGAACTTTTTCATTAATCATCATTGGTAAATAATTGGGAGAAAGAATCGCATACATGTATTCATTAGTCAAAAAAACCGGAATACATTGAAATCCTTCAATAAATTCGTGAAATAACAAATAGTTTTTAGTGTGCTTGTTATAAATAATCGTTTTATGTTTGTTTTGAAACCGGAAACGTATGATAACATAACTATCATTTTCACTATTTAAAAGAAAGCTGAATGCATACTTAGTGTTACCATAATGCAAAAACTCCATATAATATTGTCTATCTCTATCATCAGGTAAAAGAGATACATCGAAATTATAAATACCTAAATCCCATTGATATCTTGGTTTTAGAGTTTTATTTACGGCGTCAATTGAGAATATATCGCCATTGGCGGCATCATAAAAGCATACAGTATCATTATAAACATAAAAAGGAGTGGCGCTATGGTGAAATGCCGTTTTTGTATAAATAAAATCAGGATGAGAAAAACAGTCAGCGACAATTTCCCGTCTACTTCTGGAGAAAAAAAACATTTTATTATTAGAACGAACATTGTTGAAACATACAACAATATCTTTTGTTAAATTGATTGCATAATGAACAATAGTATTTATCGGAATTGTTTCGATATAATTTTCTCCAGCAAAATCGTAGATTATAAGTTTCCCTACGGATGTAAATATCTCTAAATTATTAGTAAATCTGTTTATATCAAAATCAGATATTGCAAAATATTCACCTGGTCCGCCACCTTTTTTATTTATTTTTTTTACAAAAATACCGTTTTCGCTGAAAACAAATATTGAACCATCCTTTGAATCAAGTACATAATAAAATTTGTTGTCATGTACAACAAATTTATCAAATGGATAATGAAACGCAGATTCTTTATTCGTTTCTAACGGAACAACTTCGATTTCCGAAAAAATATCATAAACAGATACTTTATCGTTTCTTTCCAAATCAATAACAACAGCAACATTTTGATCTTTCTTAATCGTATTTGTCGTTTGTTGTTGGCAAGCAAATTGAACTAACAATAATAACACTAATATAAAATATTGTGATGACCTCATATAAATTTGTATTATTTTTCAATATCCCTCGAATCTAAGGATTCAATATTTTATTTAACCTAAACTACAAAAAGATAACATATGACAAAATTGACATAACATTTCTTCCCTCCAATAGCATGTTGAATTTGTATTGCCATTTATTTCACATCTCCACCAACATGCACCTGTATATTGTTCGTGTGGATCCAAATAATGACATCTTCCATAATTCCCAGCATCACAAATTATTACAATTGTAGGTAATTCTCCGCCATCATAAATTTCATCTGTCAAAGCTTCCAGCGTCAATAAAGAGGCACGACTCTTTTGGTTATAATCGGCAAAGCCGATTTTGAAATTTATTGCGCAAAGCGTAATAATCGCTACAAGGCCTAAAAGCCCGACTACCTTTTTCAAGGTTTTTTTACCCGTCGTCTGGTTAACGACCTTCTCTTTTTTAAGAGATAACTTTCTAAAAATCTTTCTCATAATACTTAAAATTACATTTAATTAATAAAACATTTAGCTATATATTATACAAATGAACATGGAAAAACACCACCTCAAAAATATTTTTTTTTTGCAAAATATTCTTTAACTTTTTTATTTGCCTTATTTATAGCGTTTTGTACGGCTGATACGGATATATTCATTTTTTGTGCTATCACCTTCAATTCCAACTTCTTTGTCTGTCCATAACGTAACCGGTATATTTCTTTCTGTTGAGGA
>JAITKS010000270.1 GCA_031278315.1 Planctomycetaceae bacterium
ATCATTACTTTTCTTGTTGACAGATTTCGAACTTGCGATCAATACATTGTCTTTCGACTTTTTCTTTGTCATAGTTCTAAATATTCTAAAGTTAAATGTTGAAATTAAATTTCCAAAAATCACGATATAAACTCAAATCAATTGCCCGATCAAAGAAACTGTATTAGAGTATCACACTAACTACTTTTGACAAGTACCCCAAAATTTATCGGCTAAAATATTTCACTGATATATTTACGGAAAAATAAATTTTTCCATGTTATGTTATTTCATCTGCTGTTATATTACTTCATCTATTATTTAGGTCAGCTAAATCAGCGATGTAGAAACTTCCGTAGGTGTGAACGCGATCTAGTTTATGCATTTCGGCGGCTTTTTCGGTTTGCATATTTAAGATTTCACCTAGTTTTATTTTGTTGTTTTTTATTATTACCGGCACGGCGTCTATATACTCTGTTTTCAGACCTCCGCTTCGCCACAAAATTCTTGTTTGAGGCGTTGCATGACTTATTATCATTTCCCACTCTTTGACAAGTGCGTCGTACAGATGATAAGAGAGCCAATCCATGTGATCTAGCAGAACGAAACGTGAAATTTTAATATCGGGATTGGAGCGTAAAAATCCTTCAACTGTATTCGTATGAATTTCAATTTTGTCGATTAGACCACTTTTAAGTTTATTGAAATTTTCGTATTCCAAATATTCGGGACAACAACTTGGCGTATAACTTCCGGTTGCATAAACTCTCCAGAAGTAATTATCTTGAATGGGCAATTCGCCGAATACTGTGTCGAGACAATCTTGAACGAATTTAACAACACCGCCGTCGTACTGCGTTTCGATTTGTTTACGCTGTGCGAGAGGTACACCAAGCATTGATAGAGTTGTATCACGATTCATTACGAATTTTATCAACTTGCTCCATAGTTTATCGCGTAATTTTCCGAACCAAATTTCACGCTGCTCTTCAATTGATTTAGACGATAAAATATCATGTACGCAAGATCGTAGGTCTTTTGTTCTGTCGATATAAAAATTTATGAACCGTGCGAAAGTGCCGGTTGTGCCGCAGAAGTAGAAACTTTTACGTTTACTATCGAAATATTTTTTTATACGTTTATCCCAATATTTTTGAGACCATTTTGAAAGACCGTTACGTAATTTTGAGAAATAGATTCCGCGTACTCCGCTTAATCTGCCGTTACCGAACATTTGAAAAAATGTTTCGTAATCGAGATTACGTATCGCTGAAATTTTTAGTTCAAGCAAAGCATTTTGACGCGGGTTCATGTCAACTGCGTAAATACGGTTTAAACCCGTAAGAACGTATGAAAGTGTATTACAACCCGCCGACGTTATTACAAGCAAATTATCCTGCGGCGTAAGATTTAATACTTGTTTATCAATATGCGGATCCTCCCAACATGTGTTGTAAACAAGATTATTACCATGTACTATTCTAAAAACTCGGCCACTCATCCATTCGCTAATTTTACTCATTATAGTTATGTTATCTCCTATTATATAATGTTAAAAATTTAAGACAAAAAAATATCAAAATCGTAATTATGCTGCGGAATTTACGTTATTCTGTTATAGCATTTGATCAACAATTATCAAGTAAATTAAGATTATGAAAACATACACACCGTACTAAAAATTTCAGTTTTGTTTTTTGGAAAAATAAACTTTTTTTGTAGGATTAATAAATAGGAACAGATAAATCTCCTTCTACAAAATCGAAATTTAAAGTATGAAATGTATATTATCCCCCAAGTGAGATGTAGTCAATAGGCAATAAGCGAAATTTAAATTTTGATTTTTGTAATAGTGTAGTATTTTACGGTCATATTGATTATGCCGATTTTAATATTCGTATTGACTTTGAATTTGGAATGTGGAAAATATCAACACTTTTATTGACTTTTGAGTAGACTCAATTCTAAGATTAAGCTAACATAACAATACTAATTGGCTAAAAATTTGGTAATATACTTCTCACACTTGAAAAATTTCGATTTTTGTTACAATAAATAAGTTGAATATTATATGTATCGTCATATAAATTAAATTGCTGTTAATTGCAGTTAATTGCAGTTAAAATCGAAAATTGCAAATGAGAGTAGTTTAAAATTAAGAACAGATTAAAACTTAAATTTTGGAGGTTTAATTATGGCTGAACGGATGTATGAATTTACATGGGATATAATCGGCGATCTCGATGCGGGACGTCCAAATCTTGGCGAAAATGTTAACTTGGTCTTGTATCGTTTGATGCAATACACATTTCGTGATGTTGCTGAGCAGCTTTTAGGAACAGATGCTTGTAATACACTTTTTTATGACGCCGGCAAATTAGCAGGAATGTTCTTTTTTGAGAAATTTCTTAAAGAATTCGCAGAGTTGCCTTTGAACGGATTTGTCGCAGAATTACAACGTGTAATGCGCGAACTAGGTATTGGAATTTTAAGAATAGAGAAAGCTGACCCCGAAGCAGGAAATTTCGTTCTGACTGTTTCGGAAGACCTCGATTGCTCAGGATTACCCGATATCGGAATTGAAGTTTGTAACTATGACGAAGGATTTATCGCCGGTATTTTCTACAAATATACCGGACAAATATTCAGAGCTAAAGAAGTCGATTGCTGGGCTTCTGGAGACAGAACTTGCAGATTTAAAGTTGATAAAGCAACCTAATATTACTATTTCAAAAATCAGATTTGTCGAAACAAAGAATGTGATTAGAATGATTAGAATGTAATTCTTCAATTGCTCTTTCAGCGAGTTAAGTTTGTAAAAAACGCCGCCAATGTTTTGCGTCTCTTAAATTGGTTATCACGTATTATCACGTAAAGTAGAGACGCAAGACGTTGCGTTTCTACTTGCGTGAATTGCATAATATACATGAAATTTTTCAAAGGTTGCAAATTCATTTTTCAAAAATTTCATAACTCAAAAAATTTGAAAAACAAAATATTCAACTGAATAACTACAACATATTCTCTTGAATAGTTACAAAAAGTTTTCTATGAAAATTTATTTCTGTCCGTCTTTGGTTTCCGCTTTGTCAAAATTGTCAGCAGCTTCAATTTCACTACTCACAGATTTACGCTTTGTACTATGAATTTAATCGTTGACAATTAAAATTAAACTTACTTCAAATTAAACTTACTTAACTTACTTCAAAATGATTAGACAAAATAAATGTAACAATTAATGGAATTTATTTACAACTCATACTATAAATATCGAAAATCACAATCAATCGAAATCAAACTTTAATGAAATACTTTTGAACAGTAGAAATTCACAGTATGAGAGCCGTAAATAAACAATTTTCAAAAACAAAAATTAACGAGGTCAATTTCATGTTATCAAAAAAATTCGGGTTAAATGTGCTGCTTGCCGTTTTATCGATTCTTTCTTTATTTCTGATTGCTAATTCAAACGATAAAATATTACTTGGCGATGATACAATAACTACAGCATCTGTAAATGCAACTGTTACGCCGGAAAATTCTCAACCTAATTCAGTGTTATCTGAAGTAACTCCTGCAGCTCCGGTTGTTGCGGACTCGTCAACTAATTCGGATGCTGATTCATCTAATAAAATTGATAAATTGCCGCAACAAGAAAATATAATCTACGTTCCTTACGAGAAATTTGATCGTAATTTCGGAGTTAAAGACGGCGGCGTTTTTGTCAAATACGATGAATATAAACGGCTTTGGGAAGCGGCTCAAAAAAATCAAAAAGAATCAGAACCGTTTAAATTACCGATTGACGCAATGATTACAGAGATGTCCGGTATTGTTAAAGTATCAGATGATATTGTACAAGTTGAATCTATTATCAGCATTGAATTACTCAAAGACGGTTGGCGTGAAATTCCTATTCGACTCGGTAATGTTGCTATTGTCAAAGCCGAAATAAACGGTGAAGCCGCAAAAATAATCGGCGACCCTAATAAAGGTTACAAACTAATTATCGAAAAGAAAAAAACAGAAAATTCAAATTCAAACAACAAAAATAAAAATGAAGTCATTCCGCAACGTTTGCAGCTTATATTGCATTTCGCAAAAGGCATATCAAAATCGCCCGGACAAAATTCTGTTTCGTTCCAAATTCCGCAAACACCTTTGAGCCGTTGGACTGTTATCATTCCCGAATCTGATGTCAAAATTAATTTGTTGCCGTCAATTGCAGCTTCCGCCGCCGGCAAAAACGAAGACGAAAATAAGAAAGAAGAGAACTCGAAACAAACTATTCTTCACGCATTCGTTGGTGCTGTTCCCGAAATTAGAATCGCTTGGACACCTAAATCTGAAGGCGCAACCGGACTCGACGCATTAATAAGCGCACAAATTCAGCAGCAAACTATAATCGATGAAGGTATCTACCGTACTTCTGCGGATGTTGAATATTCTATTAGCCGAGCTGCTATTTCGAGTCTTGCGATTACTGTTCCCGCCGATCAAAAAGTTGTTCGCGTTACAGATTCAAATATAAAGAAATGGGAAGTTACAACGAAAGATAAAATTCAAACAATTAATATCGATCTTTTTGAACCCGCAAAAGAACGGCAACTCGTACATTTTGAACTCGAAAAATTATTTGATTTCAAAGAGCAGCAAGATCAAAATGATAAATCACAAAGCTCTATTAAACTAACAATTCCTGAACTCGTTGCAATCAATGCCGGAAGACAGCAAGGTATTATCACTGTCAGCACATCAAGCGAATTGAGTTGTGAAATCGTAAACACAACAGGTTTGCTGCGAATGGATTTATCTGAACTGCCGAAGAATTTACAAAGTAATAAAAAATTAGACGCAATTTATCGAATTACGTCGCCGGCTTATAATTTTGAAGTTGCAATTAATAAAGTGAAACCGCGAATCACGGTCGATTCACAAGCGATTATCAGTCTTGAACACAATAATATTGCAATCGACAACTTGTTAATTTTTAATATAGAGCAAGCCGGTCTATTCCAAATTAAATTACATGTACCTGCAACATTCAAAAATTATTATGTTAACTCTTATGGTAAAAATAATTTTAGCGGTGCACAAATTGACTCATTTACTGTCGATCCGATTAAAGGTAACGAACAATTCAAACTGATGACAATAGCATTGTCGAAAAAAGCTATTGGTAAAGTCGGATTGATCATTTCCGGTCACCACAATTCCGTAACATTAGACAACAAAAAAACCGGTGAATTATTCGAGTTACCCGTAATGCTGCCGACAATGCCGAAAGAATTCGCCGAAAGATTCACAGGTAAATTAATGCTGCAAATAGATGAATCTTTTAGAATAAATCCAATTGAGATGGAAGGTATTCAACCTGTTTCAATTCAACAAATAAGCGATAAAGAATGGATGCTGTCAAAAACAAATGCACGTTCCGGTTTCTTATTTTCTCAAGAAATTGTTTCGTTCAAGATACAAGCGGAAAAACGCAAACCGCAATTAACATTAAAGGAAATCCGTCATGTCCGTGTAGAATCAGGTACGATTAAGCATCATGTAAAATTTAATTACAACATTCAATTCAGCGGATTAAATTCAATTCGTATCGATCTGCCCGAACAAGTATCAGGGCGTATAAATCTCAATCGAACTGCTAATAATTTGAATTACAGTTTGACCAATTGGCGTGAATCAAAAATTGTTCCGCCGCCTGAAGATGTCGAAAAAGGTTATGTAGCGTGGGAATTTTCACGCAACGATAAAGTACAAGGTACCGGCAATTTCGATTTTAGTTGGGAAGACGTAATCGCACAACCGGAAATCGGTAAGTCAATCGACATTACAATTCCAAGACTAATCCCGCATAAACAACAACCGGCTGACCGTATCTGGGGACAAGTTATTATTTCAAAATCAGAAAGTATCGATCTCGGTGAATCAGAAAAATCAAACGGATTAAAACCAATCGACCCGCAAAACGATATAACACAATCAGACCGAATCAGCGACGCAATCGCAGCTTTCGAATTTTACGATAATTGGCAACTCGAACTAATCGCAACACGTTACAAACTCGAAGACGTTAAACGCACAAGTATCGAAAGAGGAATAATCCGCACAAATTTATTCATGTCAAAAAAGGGGACGGGAATATCTGCACAAGCTCTGTTCAAAATAAGAAGTGTACAGCAGCGGCTCGAAATGACTCTCGACGAAGCTGCGAAAATAAGTGAAATCAGAATAAATAACAGACGTGTACCGCTTGAATCCGATTCTACCGCAAAATACATGATTCCGTTGACTTCAATAACACCCGATACGCCTTTTCTGCTTGATGTACGTTATACTGTCGAGCCGCCAAGCAAAAATAAAATAACTATTCCAACTTTCCCAACAAGCGAATCCGACACAAACAAAACAACAGGCGCAGCAATACAAAAAGCTGACCTGTTCGTTTCTATTCCAGATAATTATTTTATCATCGGATACAAAGGAAATTGGACAAAAGAATTCTCATACCAAAACCAATCATTCGAAGAGTTAGCAATACAACCTAAAAAATATGCAATGTATGAAACAAAACAATTATACGACGAATTTAACATCACAAAAGACGACTTCCAAATCGTAGGAAATGAATTTTGTTTTTCGACTATTCATCCTGACAATAATACTTCGCTAAATTTACGGCTCTTAAATTCTGCTTACAACTCAATATTTTTCGCCGTGATGGTATTATACGGATTACTCACAATCAAAATTCCGTTTATAAAATGGATTCAAATCACTATCGCAATAATTATCGTTTGTGTTTTTGCCGGATTCATAATGACAACTTTCACCGAATATCTAGCAACTCTGTCTGCAATATATTTCGGAATAGTCTCAATCATAATATGCCGAATGTTAGCATGCTCGTTTTGGTTAAGAAAAAAATATAATGACAGAAAAAACACAAGAGAAATAATATCTGAACAAACTACAAATCCAAGTGATAATACCGTTACAGTTTCAAATGATAATACCGTTACAGTTTCAAATGACAATACCGTTACAGTTTCAAATGACAATACCGTTACAAATAATCAAGAAGGAGAAAAAAATAATGAAAACTAAACAGCTATTTTTCGTTACAATATTTACTTTGCTGCTAACAAATTTAATTTACGCTCAAACAACATACACTCAATCACCGCAAGCTCAATCACCGCACGCTCAATCACCGCAAGCTACAACGAGGCTTCCAAGTGTGACATATACACAAGCTGAATCTGTACAACCTACGCAACCGGTAAATGAATCGGGATTAACTTTAACACCAGTTTCAGTAATACCGCCTCCTCCTCCGCCTCCGCCTCCGCCGCACGTTGTACATCCTACGCAACCGGTAAATGAATCGTATCCAATTATTACGAATCAAAATAAATCGTTCAATCATAATGAGTCGGCTGTGCAGCCTATTTCGACTAATACGCATTCTTTTACTGCGAATTTTCAAGGACCGGCGGCTTCTGATTTAATTCCTTTAACATCGAAATCGTTGGATAAATTACGTGAAATTTACATACCTGAAAACGAACTCGGTAGAATTTTGGAATCGGCGAAAAACAGTCTGCTGATCAAACGAGATGAATTTGAAAAATTACTAAAAGAGTCGCGCGAAATATTTCTTGAAATTGATCGCAATAATACAAGAGTAAAAAGTCCGGTCGAAGCGGTTCTGCTTGCAAGCGATTACAAAATAAACGTTGCAGATTTACGGGCTGTAATCGAAGGAACACTAGAAATTGAAATTCTAACAGATGATGTTGTCGCGATTCCGATTCAATTGGATCGTATATCGGTAATCGAAATAATCGATATTGAAACAAAAAAACCGGCAGCATTAGAAATATTGCAAACAAATACTTCACAACAACCGGTTCCGCAGCAATTATCTAACTCAAAACCGGTTTCTAATATTTTGCATACGAATCAAAATGGACGCTTAATTTTGCAAGGTAAAAAATTGCACAAAATAAAACTTGTTGCGACAACACCGTTGGAAATCGATTCAACTCGTCAGCGTCTTGTATTTCAGTTGATTCACGGGGCGAAAAATTCTATGCGGTTATCAATTCCGGGCGATGTAGAATTGAAAAGCGGTGCATCTGTAATTTCACGCAAAGTCGAAGAACAAAGCGGCGGGAATAATACAAAATCTTTGACAACGCATTTCGACTTGTTAGCAGATTATAACAATCGTCAAACTGATATTACAATGTCATTGAACTCGCATAAAATCGGTGCATATCAAGCCGTGCAAGCACGAAGTATTCAATTCGCCGAAGTTACTGAACAATACGAAAAATTGCACGCAACTATATCGTTGACTGAAATGCATCAAGGAATATCTCAAGCAGAATTTGATGTTCCGGAAGGATTTGAAATTACAGATGTCGTATCAATTTTGCTTGACAAATGGAATGTCGAAAAAAATGACAAAAACAAAATTGACGGCAACAAAATTGACGGCAATTCTAAACGAGATAAGTTGAAACTCAAATTCCGCGAACAGCTGCCGGGACTGACAACAATTTATCTTTCTGCGATCAAGGTGAATCAATTGTCGGATATAAAATCGACTGAGTGGCAATTCCCGCTTTTTAATCCGTGCGGTACCGCATCGAACTCGGCTGTGCTTGGTCTGTTTATCGAGCAAGAACTCGAAATGACAAATCTAGTGAGTGATAAACTCTATCCAATTGATCCGATAAATCTGCGTAATGTAATTCCTACGAGTGCATTAAAAATTTCACCCGGCGCACCGCTTATTCGGCTTGCAACTGCATGGTATGCTCCGCGAGATCAATTCACGATTAAAGCAAATTTTAAAAGACCAAAAATAGATTGTAAAGTTGAAACACGCGAATTTATTGTTCTCGATGATAAAACGCCGACAATAAAAATTGATTACACTATTACTGCTTTAGCCGGTAAAATTTTTGAAACGATAATTGAAATACCAATAAATTGGAAAATCGCATCAATTACTGCTGATAAAAAATTATTAGAATTTGACGAAGTTAATTCAAATAAAAACGGCACAAAAAAACAACAAATACGTATTCAATTTCCGCACGGAATTATTTCAGGCGAAACTTTTAGTTTCACGATACAAGCTGCGGGCGAAGTCGAAGGATGGTTCACAAATGACGGCGAAAAGAAAATTATTTATCCGCAATTTAATGTTATCAACGCAACAAATTTACAAGGAAAAATCGGAATACTGTACGGAGGTGAAGTTGATTGTGATATCGTTCCGGCAGCAGATGAAAATCTTATTCCGCTTGATGATTCGGCGAAACAAAATCTATTGTCAACGGCAGCTCATCAATCAACTCAAAATTTAACTCAAGTTCCGGCTAATTCTATGAATTTGAGTCCTGTTGCAAAAATGTATAAAACCGTTTTGGCTTATGAATATTTCAAAAAACCTTTCGAGCTGGAATTAAAACTTGAGAAACTAAAGCCTAGATTAAATGTAAAAACGACATCAATTTATTCTTTCACGCCGACATTATTAAAGGTCAATTATGAACTCTGGTTTACAATCAAACATGCATCAACGCAGCGTCTTACATTTCTGTTACCGATTGAGACGCCTAATATTGTCTCGATTAAAAAGTATTTCAACCGAAACACACAAACAGGACATGATAATAATCAACAGAGTAACATAAAAGAAACATTCAACAGCGAAATTGAAATCGATGGGAAAAAATACCGCCGTTGGGAAATCGTGTTATCGAAACCGCAAGATGGTTTATTAAAACTAAATGTTGATTTTGAAATGCCAATCGAACAGAATAAAAATAACAAAGAAAATATCAATATCAACACCGCTCAACCTTTTAATCTGCCGCGAATTTTTGTAGAAAATACCGCATGGCAATCCGACATAATTGCAATTCAAGGCGACGAAGAACTCGACTTACAAGTTTTAACTGAATTAGATTCGCCAACAAAATCAGGTGAAAAAATTAGCGTACTGCGGTCAGTTGATGTCGGAACAATTGAGGGAATGAATTATCAACCGGATAAACGTTTAATTGGAGTTTATTCGTTAATTAAGGATGATTCGGATGTCGCGGTAATGATGAAAAGAAATAAATTATTACCGCTTGTTACAGCTGTAATCGAAAATGCCGCAGCGGTTGCACAATTAGGAAACAGTGCAGAAAGCGGAACGCTTTATTCTATCAATTATAATATCTCGACTGACAGCACGGCGGTAATGTTTGAACCGGTTGATACAAAAGACGAAATATGGTCAATTGAGTTGGATGGCAAAATGCTTAAACCGCAGCGTGTAGGTAACGATATTTTAATTCCGATTCAGCAGCAAGAACTGCAACAGCCGCCGCCGATTCAGCAGACTCAGCTAAAAGAGAACTATAACAAACGATTACGCCGAATAAGACTTGTTTATCGTAATTTTAATAATCCGTTACGAAATATTAGGCTTTCTTTTCCGTCATTGCGAGTGAAGCAATCGGGGACAAATATTGTTATTCCGGTGATGCAAACGCAATGGAGTGTGATTCCGCCGGCCGGATATAATGTAACGAAAATAGGTGACACGATTATCTATAATAAAGAAGAATATAATTTAGCAATTTTTAAAATTGCGGGTGTATGTTCCAGATTCTTTGGGGTAGTTAATCAAAATTTCGTTAGTTCGGTTGAAAGACGGTATCAATTTTCTGATAAATATCTGGATTCTCAATCTCTGGATACTCGGCGGGAACCGCAATCCAACGTCGAAAACCCGCACGAGTTATACTATGACGAAAAGAAATCAGAATCCAGTGAAAGTGATAGAGCAGAGCAAGAACAAGCAGTACATCAGTCTTATGATCCTCAAGCGGTCAAAGAAGATAATAATAAAATAATCAGTAGTGTACCTGAACCTATACCGCAAAACGAAAATAGTGTTTCCAGTGTTTCCGGCGGCAAATCAGTTACAAGTTCGCAGCGGATACGGCGTCTTAAATCGGCTCAACCTGTAACTGTTGTTTTGACAAATTTACAAGGCGGAATGAATTATTCTCGAATTGGTACGAAAAACATACAATCGATAGCGGTAAAGATTTCAAATTCATCGAATCATATTCTTTGGTGTTGGATTTCATATTTATCGGTGTTATTAGCCGGATTATTATTGATAAAGAGTAATTATATCAAGCAATTGAAATTTGTGTTGACAGTAATTATTGTAGGCACGTTATTAGTATTTATTCCGTACATCGACGTATTGACACCGATATTTAATTCATCTGTTTATGCTTGTTTAACGGTTGCAATTATTTTTATTGTAATAGCGGTATATAAAAAATTCGCTGTTTAAAATTTTTTCGTTACAAAAAATAAACCTGATCTGTAGAGACTCAATGCCTTGTGTTTCTACAGATCAGGTTTTATTTTTTGTAACGAAAAAGATAACCGTTCACGCAAAAAAATAAATTATTCCACTGATATATTTTACGAATTTTTATTTTTTATTTATTTTACAGATTTTTTTGATTTGTCTTACGGCTTGTCTTAATCTGTCATCTTTTTCGACGATTGCCATTCTGATATATCCTTCGCCGGCTTCTCCGAATGCTGAACCTGGGCTTACTAATACATCTGCTTCACGCAGTAATTTCATAGCGAACTCAAAAGAACTTGTTTTATTTGCCAAGAATTCATTCGGTATTTTTTGCCAGATAAACATAGAGGCACGCGGACGTTCAACATTCCAACCGATTCGTTCTAATCCGCTGCATAATATATCGCGTCGTTTTTGGTATATTTTTGCTTGCAATTCTACATTATGGTCGGAAAATCTTATTGCTGTAATCGCAGCGATTTGCAGCGGCGAAAAAACTCCGTAGTTATAATATGTTTTTATTGTTGCAAGCGCACGTATAATTTCGGCATTTCCGCTGCAGAAACCAATTCGCCAACCTGCCATGTTATAGCCTTTACTCATAGTTGTTGTTTCAACACCAACTTTTTTAGCGTCTGGTATCGACAAAAAACTTGGTGCTTTATATCCATCAAAACAAACATCTCCGTAAGCAAGATCGCTTATTACCATGAATCCGAATTTTTTTGCTAATTTCACTATTTCGACATAGAAATTTTGTTCTATAACAGTTGCCGTTGGATTATGCGGATAATTCAAAATTAATAATTTCGGTTTAGGTTGAAGAAATTGACAAGTCGAAGCGATATTCGATAACAAATTATCCGGTTTGGTTACATCGAGTAAAATTGCATTTGCCGACGCTAACATAACGGCATGCAAATGCGGCGGAAAATACGGCGAAGGAACAATTGCCGAATCACCCGAACCTAACAACGCTAAACAAAGATACGACATGGCTTCTTTCGACCCCATACAAACAATTGTTTCAGTTTCAGGATCGAGCCGCACACCATAATATTTTAGATATCGGGCTGTTAATTCTTTTCGCAATTGCGGTAAACCGCTTGCATTACTATAAGCATGAATTCGCGGATTACTGACAACATCAATCAATTTATCAATAACATGAGCCGCCGGCGGATCGCTTGGACTACCCATGCCGAGATCAATTACATCTGCTCCCGATTTACGTTTTTCATATTTCAATTTGTTCAATTCCGCAAAAAAATAAGCTGGTAAACGTTTCACCCGATCAGAAACATCTATGCCGAATGGTCTAGTATTTTCCCGTAATTGATCAGCTGGTTCATTATTTTGAACAAATTCATCGTCATTATTTTTAGTCATTTTTGGTTACTTCTTTATATCATTATTTATTTGTATTGGGATATATTTGTATTGGGATATTTATACATATTTTGTCATAATCCAATCTGTAAAATTCGGGAAGAATCTATTTAGATAATCGAGTATCACAGCTTGAAAATAAGGAATAATTTTATGTTGACCTCGTTTCATTGCACGAACTATTCGGCTTGCAACATATTCAGGAGTGACAGCTGTATGAACCGGCATTGTCGGCGCACTGCTCGACTGATAGAGTACATCAAAAAATTCTGTTGATGTTGTACCCGGACAAACTACCAAAACATCTATTCCGTTTTGTTTAAATTCTGCCCGCATTGTTTCGGACAATCCGTTTACTGCAAATTTCGCTGCGCCGTAAACGCCGTAATGAGGAACTCCGCGTAAACCAACTATTGAACTCAAATTTACAACTATCGGATTAATTTTGAGTTTCTTATTTGTGTCAGAATTTGCCGATTCTTTCAGTAATGGTATTGATAATTGAGTCATTTCAAATAGTGAAAAAAAGTTCACTTCAAAAATTTGTTTCAGAGTATCGTGTGTAGTTGTTTCAATTAGAGAAGTCGCCCCGACGCCGGCGTTATTTATCAATATATCTAGTCCGCCTAATTCATCTTTGGACGTTTGAATAATACGATTTCTAGTTTCCGAATCTGTTATATCACCTGCGGCTGCAATGATTTTCCTAACACCGTTTGTCGGCGAATAATCGCTATGCTCATCTTGAATTGCCGCAATGAGTTTATTGAGCCTTTCGGTTCTTCGTGCTGATATTATCATATCGACTCCTTCTTTTGCAAGCTCATGGACAAGTGCCGCACCTATTCCAGATGACGTACCTGTTATGATTGCTTTACTTCCTGTTAATATTCGTTTCATAATATTTTTTTTGAATTGTGTACCGCCGATATTTATAAATTTCGGCGGTACGAAAAAGTAATAAACGAAAAAAAATTTTGTAGAGTCTCAATGTCTTGTATCTCTTTTCCGATGTTATGCAATTTTGAAAATACGAAATAATAGTCTATTTATTTTTTGTAACGAAAAATTCTGCCGAGTTGCAATATCTTGTGTTTCTATATTTTATTTTAGTTTATTCATATCTATAACGTAACGAAATTGGGCTTCACCGTTTTTAATTTTTTTGTATGCGTCTGAGATTTGCGACGGCTCGATGATTTCGATTCGCGGATAGATTTTGTTTTTTACAGAATAGTTGAGCATTTCTTGTGTTTCTTTTATGCCTCCGATCAGAGTTCCCCAAACTTTACGCCGTCCGGTAAAAACAAATGGAGTTACAGCAAGTGTTGGTGTATCTTTGATTGGCGGTGCGCCGATTAGTACGAGTTCGCCGTCTAGTTGTAACATTTTGAGATACATTACCGGATCGAATTTTGCCGGAATTGTACTGAAAATAATACGAAAAGAGTTATCTAATTTTTCAACTTCTTTTTGATTTTTCACATTTACATATTTTTCAGCGCCCATTTTAATTGCTTCGTTTTGTTTATTGTCTGTAATATCGAAAACTGTAACTTTCGCACCTTTAGCAACAAGATATTGCAAAGCGATATGTCCGAGTCCGCCGAATCCTGCGACGGCAACTTTATCATTCTTTTTAATTTTTGCGGCTTTTATCGGCGAGTAAGTAGTTATTCCGGCGCAAAGCAGGGGAGCAACTTTTTCTAATGGTGCATGTTTCGGAATTTTAATCACGAATTTTTCAGAAACGACAATATTATTTGAATAGCCGCCTTTGGTGATTTCGTTATCGTGGTAGATATCTTTAGAAGCGTAAGTAAATACACAACCTTTCAAACAATATTGTTCCTGATGTACCTTGCAATTATTACATTGACCGCACGAGTTTACCATGCAGCCGACACCGGCATGATCGCCGACTTTGAAATTCTTAACGTTTTTACCAACTTTCACTATACGTCCCGCAATTTCATGACCCGGCACCATTGGGTAAGTTTCGTTCTCTGTCCAATCTTGTAATGCTTGATGTACGTCGCTATGACAAATTCCTGAATAAAGAATCTCTATCAGAACATCGTTATTGCCGAGTGCGTGTCTATCGAATTCAAACGGTACAAAAATACCTTGTGAATCCATCAATGCCATACCTTTGCTGTTAATACGATCTCGTGAATTAGAAACGTGTCTTTCTTGTGCGTAAATAGTGTTAAGGGTCATAATTATCGTAACGATAATTACGCAAAGTTTTATTTTCAAAAAAATTTGTAAGTTTGACATTTTTTATTTTCCTTAATTTTAAGGGAGAATTGCTAATTGACTCCCGCTGTGAATTGACGTTGTTTATTGATTTACGTGACTAAATGAATATAAATTCGGTTGTAACATTTCAATTGAATTTTCGTTTTAAACTTTATTCATTTGTAATTTATCAGCGGATTTTTTATTTTTCAATTTTTTTGAATTATGAATTGAAAAATGAGATTAGTGAAAAAATGAACTTGAAGTTTTTAGAAATTATACTCCTCACACTTTAAATTTCGATTTTGTTTTAAACTAAAATTCGCCCTTACGAGGCGAAATCGCGGACAATTTTTTGACTCAAAAACTATTATTCTGCTGACATATTACATTCATTTTAATTTACGGTTCAAACTGCCTGCTTATATTTCGGCGAGCAGACTTTAGTGAATATTCCTCTCACACTTTCTACCTTAAAAATGAAAATCGGCAAACGGAAAAGAAAACCAAAGTTTAAAGTTTGATACGTAAATGTTGACTTGCATATTATAATTGAATTGTTAAAGTTATAAAGTGTACTCGATAAGAGTAGGATTTATAGATAGTTTTCGGAAAATAGTTTTCGGAGATAATTTTTTATGCAGCGATTATTGCGTTGGTTTGGTACGCTTCGGCCGATACATACAATTTTTATTTTGTATGTTATTCATGTATTGGTAATTTTTTTATTTTTGAGTTTACCAATATGTTGGAAAACCGGAGTGCTTGGTGTTTCGTGGATAGATACTATATTTATAGCAGTATCAGTAATTAGTACGTCTGGTTTATCGCCTATTAACAATACGGAAGTTTACAATTTTCTTGGCGAGATTGTAATAATGATCGGCGTTCAGATGGGCGGACTTGGTTATATGATAATCGGTTCTTATGCGATTTTAGCGTCGAAAGGACATATTTCGGATAATCGTATTAACATCGGCCGAGCGATATTTTCGATGCCTTCTCAATTCAAGTCAACAGTATTTTTGAAACATATAATTGCGTTTACGTTTTCTATAGAAGCAATCGGTACGATACTTCTTTGGCAAGCTTTTACAGAGGAGCAAGTACCGAATCCATTTTGGACAGCGTTATTTCATTCGGTCAATTCGTTTTGTACGGCGGGATTTAGTACGTTTTCGAATAGTCTTGAATCGTTTTCGGGCAACATAAAAATAAATGTTATCGTAATGATATTGTCATTACTTGGGGCGATAGGTTTTATTGTACTTGATGATTTCTCACGTGCGTTGTATAGGGCGATAAATTATGAGCCGGGCAGCAGCGGCAGTAATATCAAATTTAGGGCGACATTAACGACTCGGATAATTCTTGTATCGACTTTGGCAGCGGTGTTGATCGGAACAGTGTTATTATTTTTTGATTCGACTATCACTCAACTGCCGATTAAAGACCGTTTGCTTGCCGCTTTTTTTCAAACTGTATCTGCAACGACTACTTCAGGATTTTGTACGTATCCGATAGGAAATTTTTCAGCTGCAACAACTATGATAATAATCATTTTAGTTATACTTGGCGCATCACCGTGCGGAACGGGAGGCGGACTAAAATGTACAACTTGGTCAGCTGCGATTGGAACAATATTAAGCTCGCTGCATGGACGTAATGAAATTACGTTTTTCGGATGTGTAATTCCTCATGGACGAATTAATGCCGCGTTTGCCGCGTTTGCTTTGTACTTGATTACTTTTTCTGTAGGGGCGTATTTGTTATTGAGTTTTGAAAAACATCAATTTGAAGACATCGTACTAGAAACCGCTTCCGCTTTGAGTACAGTCGGATTGAGCGGAGGAATTACATCTGAATTAACTATAGCAGGCAAAATAATAATAATTTTAATTATGTTCATGGGGAGATTTGGTGTTCTTTCTTTTGCGTTGGTTGCGGTTGCGATGTATCACGAAAACATAAGTCCGCAGCAAGATAATATTACAATTACGCAAAACAAAGAAAAGGAATTTTCTAAACAACAAGAAACAAAATCACAATTTCAACAAACTCCAACAAAACAAAACGAAGAAGTAAAAGAAGAAATTGTTGAAGAACAAAACGATGAGATGAATGAACTCGTACTATAAATAAAACGTAATATTTCAGTGTAATAATTGTTTTTCAATTTTTTGTAATTTTTAAACACGAAATACACGAAAAGGAGTTAACAATCAAGAAGTCCCGCGAGGGACGTCATTTTATTAACCGTATGCTTTAGCTATACGGATCTTGCTTTAGTTTACGCGGATTTTTATGAGATTCCGGTTATTATTTTATTGTCTATTAATCTTGTTGAGCCTATTTTTACGGCTAATAAAATTATGATTTCGTTGTGTCCGTCTAATATTTTTAATTCTTTTAGGGTTATTGGTTCAACGATAGTTGCGTAATCGATTTTTGTGTCGGCGGCGGATAAAATTTTATCGCGCATTTGGTCGATAATTTTTTCTGCGTTTTTACAACCTTCTTTCACGATAAGATTCTCAGCCATTAAAAGACTTTGAGAAATAACCGCTGCTTGTACTCGTTGTGATGTCGAAAGATAAATATTACGGCTGCTCAATGCAACACCATCGACATCTCTTATTGTCGGACAAGTAATAATGTCTATTGGAATATTCAAATCAGCGGTCATCTTTTTAATAACGCAAACTTGTTGATAATCTTTAGCTCCGAAGTAAGCTGTGTCTGCACAAGAAATATTGAATAATTTCAATACTACTGTTGCGACGCCGTCAAAATGTTTTGGTCGAAAGTATCCTTCGAGTGTTTCTGTAACACTGCCGACATGTACTGTAGAATTAAAACCTGCTGGATAAATTTCATCAACTTGCGGTATGAACAATTTCAATTCGTTGCGTAGATTAGCCGATTCAATCAAATTTATATCTGCCTCAAGATTTCGCGGATAAAGATTAAAATCTTCGTTTTGTCCAAATTGCATTGGATTGACAAATATTGACACTATCACCGAATCGCAATTGCGGTCTGCTGTCCGAATGAGACTAATATGACCTTCATGCAATCCGCCCATTGTCGGAACGATTCCAATTCGCCGATCAAGTTTATGTTGATTGCAAGACCAACTAAACAATTCTTTCGGTGCCGTAATAATTTTTTCATTATTGTTTATCATAAATTTTGTTCATTAGGTTGAGATGCCTGTGTTCCTTTTGTAGTCAAGCATAAAAATTAAGGCAAGATCAGAAACTTTATATCTGGTGAGCGAGCGCAATCACTACACGAATACGATCTGAAAAACGATGACCGTGATTCTTGTAATACTGTTTTTGAAGTTTCCGAATTTGCTCTTTGGTGAGATGGTAACTCATAATTAAATTGTTGTTGACGAATTAAAAACAACTCGCAAATAATAACAATTCATAAAATACACGTCAATACGAATTATTAAGTAAAAATGGTATATATTACTACAATTATTAGATCGGGATTTTATCAACTTAATTATTGGTATCGGTTATCAACTCTGATTATCAACGCTGATTGTTAGAATTTTATTGTTGATAATTAAAGTTCTGACCGTTATTGTTTTTTGAGTTGAAGAATTTGTGTCTGTGCATTTGTACCATCCGTTTTCGATATATGATGTCAACCATTGTTCAGGTTTGAATGTTCTATTGTCGCCTAAAATTTTGAATGCGGTTTCTTTAACGCCCCAAATTCGTTCATTGTGAAATTTCATAAATTGGTTTTGGTCAGAGTTTATTGATTCAATTTCGCTTTGTTTGTAATATCGTTGCTGCAAGTTGAGAGTTATACTGTTAGGTTCAACTAAATCGCAACCGATTCGTAAAAATTTTTCTTTCGCGAAAAAAACAGCCGCATGAGAATCAATATGAGAAATCGAAAACGAACTCTCATCGGCTTTGTTTTCGATGAACATAACCGGTTTCATTAAACGATTTGAAGAATCCCGCGAAGTTATACATATTTGATTGTAATTTAAGTTAGACAGATTTTTTTGTTTGTGATTATTGCTATTCTTTCGTTCAAGCTGCAATCGGATTGACTTGGCAAGTAAACGTCCGGCAAACCATGATTTCCTGTAATTTTTCGCACGAACTGTTCGTAAAAATAATTGCTCCTTTTCGTGTAAAAATTCAGACATACCGAAATCAGATGTATCTAATTCCGTTCCCGGCGCAATCAATTCAACATCGCCGACAAAACCCAAGAAACTAGAAGATTCTAACCGAATTATCTCTGCTTCCCGAAAAGATTTTATCGTTTCAGTACCAATTTCAATTGAATCTGTTTGCAAAAATGAGTTCAACATATAAGGTTTTATTTTTTTAGTGTGACGTATTTCAAAAAAAAATTCTACTGATCTATCTATTACAAATGTTGTACTTGTTTTATTTTTTTAACTGTATAGAATTGGCAAAAATTTAGTTTGATCAATTTTTGATCTGAAAAATAAATCTCGATCAATATTATTATATCTCTAAAAATTTAATTTCTGCAAACGTTCAAGAAAATTTTTTTGAGAGTACAAAACAAACTAAATAACGAAATTTATGAAAATTTGATAATTTGATTTGTAACATTTCAATTAAATTTTTAATTCGTGATCTTTCAATTTCGTGATCTAAAACTTAATGAACACAAATGACATTGTTACGAGAGCAAAATTTAAAACGTTGTCATTTTTACAAATTAAATATTAAATTTTGAATTTAAAACACAACAAAAAATATTAGAAAGGAGATCATTATGACAATTTCACGTCGTAATTTTTTGGGCATTACAGCAGCTGCGTCGGCTGCGGCGAGTTGTTATTTCTTGTCTGGTAATCGAGATATATTTGCAGATGAAATTGTTTCGATGTTTCCGTCGCAAATATACAAAGCGCGATTAACTCATTCGCCCAATAAAGCATATTGTGAAAGTTTGAAATCAGCGGGATTCAGCGGTATGGAATTATCCAATTGGAATATTTCGCCGGCTGAAGCGGGAAAAAGCCGGCAGCTTGTCGAGAGTTATGATTTGCGAATTCATTCTGTATTGTACGGATGGGCAAATTTTAATTTAACAGATAAATATGAATCTGATCTTGCGTCGGTTAAAAAGGCGTTGAGGACGGCGGCGGCGTATGGTGCGGATACGTTGTTATTAGTTACGTGTAAAGTATCGGGTTCAAAGATGCCGGAAGCGTGGGATTTCGACATCGACTTTGATCCTGTTACGTTGAAAGTGAAAACTGTTGCCGAAGGTGATAATGCTCCGTATGCACAATATATTGCAGCACAAAACCGCGCAACCGAATTATCGATTCGTGCAATTGAATCGTTGATTCCTGTTGCCGCAAAGGAGGGAGTTCGTATTGCTATTGAAAATGTGTGGAATAATTTATGGTGTACGCCGAAATTTTTTGCAGCGTTTTGTAAATATTTCGACAACACTTGGGTCGGGAGTTATCTTGATCTCGGCAACCACACAAAATATTCAAAATGTGAAGAATGGATCAATGCGCTAGGAAACACTATTCTCAAGCTGCACATTAAAGGGTATGAAATAAAAGAGGTAAAAGGTAAATTCGGAGGCGGAATAGGAAATTGGGTAAATATCGATAAAGCAACTATCGATTGGAAATCCGTTCGCAAATCATTAGCTAATATTCATTACAACGGATGGGTAACCGTTGAAGAAAATGGATACAATGACGAAAAATACAGCAAAATATTAGATAAAATAATCGCAGGAGAATAATGAATAATATTGCTTGTAATACTTTGAAATTCAGTTTTATTTTTTGTAACGAAAAAGGTGACCGTTCACGGATAAAACTAGAATCGCCCTGAAAGGGCGGCAGGATATTATGACACGATTATTGTGAAGAATCCGACAAAAAAAGACAAATAGCAAATCATCTGCGCATAAAATAAAATCGCCCTGAAAAGACAGCAGTATAGTGGTTAGTGGTTAGTTCGCATGCGGAGTTTAGCACCGATTATAAGTTCGAATCGCTAATCACTATTATTGAGCAAATATCCGATCGCCCTTTCAGGGCTTCGGGGAGGGAAGGGGGGGAATTGTTACCCGCCCCTAGTGGGGCGGGTTATAATCCTGTTGCTCTTTCAGGGCGATTTTAGTTTAAAACGAATACTGAAATTTAAAGTGTGAAAAGTATAAGATCATTACCGGATGAAATGAGTTTTGAAAAAAAAGGAACTGTTTGCATGTTCAATTTTACATCAAAAGAAACAGGTATTTGGGAAGGCACGGTTCAACTAGATTTGACAGAAGGGTTTTATCATGAGATTTTACCGCTTAAATGTGCCGCATTTGTTACGGAATAGATAATTTCTTTAGTA
>JAITKS010000372.1 GCA_031278315.1 Planctomycetaceae bacterium
AAGCATACGGTTAATAAAGTGTCGTCCCTGCGGGACTTAATAGATATGTGATTGATAAACCGTAAGCTAAAGCATACGGTTAATAAAGTGTCGTCCCTGCGGGACTTAATAGGTATGTGATTGATAAACCGTAAGCTAAAGCATACGGTTAATAAAGTGTCGTCCCTGCGGGACTTAACAGATATGTGATTGATAAACCGTAAGCTAAAGCATACGGTTAATAAAGTGTCGTCCCTGCGGGACTTAATAGGTATGTGATTGATAATTTAAAATTCGTAAACAACAAAAAAAACGAAAAAAATTATTCAACTGATATATTACCAATTTCTTAATTATTTGTTCAAATATTTTGCAAAGATTTTATTAACCACAGAAAACGCAGAGATTTTTTTATGAATTTTCAAATTGAAATTTTGGTATCAATTTTGTATCTTCGGAAATTCCGATGATAGAATTTTTGTAATATTCAACTGATATATTACGAAAATTTTTATTTCATTTTTTTTGTTTATTTCGTTTAATCTAATTTTGTATTATTTATTTTTTATGAATTTGATATCATCGATTTGAAATTCGTATTCAGGTCTTGTTTCAAAGTGAAATTCTATCCAGTCGATATTTTCAAATTGCGGGTTGTCGTGTAGAGTTATTGACCAATCTTGTGAAAAATCGGTAAGCGGTATTTGATACGTAGCCCAATTTCCAGATTTTCTGTTTTCCCACCGATTGTTTGTTTTTGACGGCTGAATTTCAAAATATGCCGAACCTCTGCCAAGTCTGATTTTCAAATTATCAAACGGCAAAAACGCTCCTGACCTATTCTCAAATACTGAAAATTGCAGCAGTTTTCTATTCGTTAAGTTCCATGTTGAATTTGCCGGTGCGAGGATTTCCAGTAGTCCGGTTTGTTTATTTGTTTCAGCTTTTACTTTGCAAACTACCATTTTACCGCCGATTAGTCTGTCTTGTTTTTCGACAATAACGTTATGTCCGCCTCTGAAAGCGATACAATCTTGTTCGGTCAAGTCAACTTCGTCTTCGAGTGCGATTCGGCGTATTTCTTCGGATGCGCTTGCGTTATAAGTCCGGTCGTATTTTATAATAATTACTGCCAGCATGATAATCGAAGTCATAACTATAGGAATACTAATTGCTGCTATCCAATGTTTGATAATACATCTGAAAAATTTTTGGATTATTGTTATCCGCATAGCTTTTACGGGAATATCATCGAGCCATCGGCAGAGGTCTTCGTCCATTTCTTTTGTTGTTTGATACCGGTTTTTTGGGTCTTTTGCCATTGCTTTTAAGCATATAGCTTCGAGCCCGGACGGAACATTCATTTTTATATCAGACGGTTTTATCGGCGATGCGGCACGAACTTTCGCTAGTACTTCGCGTGTTGATCTTCCTGAAAATGCAGTTTGACCGGTCAGCAAATAATAAAGAATCGTACCGAGACTATATATATCCGAGTGTGTTCCAACAATATTTTCTTCGGGCGACGCCTGTTCAGGCGACATAAAAGCCGGCGTGCCGACAATTGCTCCGACCATCGTCAATTCTGTTCGTGTACCGCTCGACATTCTTGTAATTGTTGTGTTGTATTCATCTTCATCATCTTCGTTTTCATTTTGTTGCCGATTAAGCGGTTTTGCTAATCCCCAATCCATCACGAGAGTTTCGCCGTGTTCACCCAGCATGATATTTGCAGGTTTTAAGTCGCGGTGAATTACGCCTCTTTCGTGTGCGAAACCTATTGTTTTACAGATTGAGACGAGACGCCGAATCAAACTTTTCAGCTCTTGTTTTGACGGATTACGATGATACTCTTTGATTGCGTCTTGATATGTTTTACCTCTGATCAATTTCATTGTGTAGTACGGCAAGCCGTCTTTGTCGAGACCTAGCCAGTGAATAGGAACGATTCCGGGATGTTCAAGTTGTGCTGTAATTTCAGCTTCACCAACAAATCGGCGTACTATTGAGATGTCATCGACAACTTCTTTGTGTAATTCTTTTAGGGCGACGTCGCGTTTAAGATGTCTATCGTAAGCGATCATAATTCGTCCCATTCCGCCGCGTTGGTGTTGTTTTAAGATTCGATGTACGCCGTATCCTCCGTCGTTTTTATCTATTGTATCAGTAGAATCGCCGCCCGATTTATTTATTGTCCCCATGACCCGTTTGGTCAAGTCGAGATTTATTGTTGAGCCGAATCGTCCTGCTTCAGAGTAACCGGTACTTTTGTTAGTATTAGTATTTCTACTGCCGCCGCTTTGAGTTGGTGAATCTTGTTTATTGTTGATTCCGTTTGTTACAAATAGAGTTTCAGCGTCATTCGCCGCCGCAACCGTACCAATATCGTTAGATAATTTTATCGGCGGAGTATTCAATTTATTATCGCCGCCGGTTTTCGTTGGGTCTGTTGATTTGTCTTTTGCACCGATATTTTTATCGGCATTTGCACCGATATTTTTGCCGGTATTTGTATCGGTATTTGTGTCGGAAATTATTGTGTCGGAAATTAAATGCCGCCAATCAGTTTTTTTGTTTACTCCGTAGCCTCCAATATTATCTGCTGCGAATATGACTGTTGATTTTTTAGCATTTGAGTTGAGTGTAAAATCATCAGAATTTTGTGACGGATTTTTAGAACTTACATTGCGGACAACAGTAGAACCCGACATGTCAATTTTTTCTACCGTATCTGATGTAACTTCTGCCGGAATATCATTCGCCGTGAGTGTTACATTTGCCGCATTTGCCGCATTTGTTACATTTGCATTTGCAGCATTTGAGATGATTATTTTTTCCGCTTGACCCGCTTGACCCAATTGTTCACGTTGACCCAATTGTTCAGATTGATCAAGTTGATCAGGTTGATCAAGTTGATTAAGTTGATCAGGCTGCATTTTTTCTGTTTCTAATGCTGATTGTTCAGTGTGTGAATTTTCCTGATTATTTGTTTTGATAATTGGAGTTTGATACACGGACGACTGCTCGGATCGTTGAATATCCGGCTGCGCCGATAAAGGTGACGATAAATTAGGTGAAGCCGTCGGTTCCGTGCGATTAACGAATTGAGCTCCGCTTATTGTTTCAATAATACGACCGCATCGATCACATCGTACAACAGTACCGATTTGTGATTCGCCTATTGTCATAAAATTACCGCATTGACAAACTCTGTGTTGAGCCATAGAAAGAAAAAAAATTGAAAGGTTACTTTATATTGTTTGTGAAAAAGCCCGTTTAAAATCCGTTGATATTGCTTTATTAAAACATAAACGATTAACTCGTTTCTTTACAACGCAATATCAACGGCTGCCTTGCTGCTTTGACTGCTTTGCTGCTTTGACTATTTTGCTGCTTTGCTATTTGGGAAATATTCAGTTGAGATATAAAAATTCATTGCCGTACATTTTCATATATTACAATTTACAATAAATTTTCATACCTCGAATTGATATTGCCGATATTCCTTGATTTTAATTTTTGCTTGCGTTTAAATCTTTGTACAGATTGTAAGCGTCGTCCGGTTTAGCGTTTTTGTGAACGACTTCTCTTACAGCTTTTATCATTGCAATTGGATTTTCGGCTTGGAATATATTCCGTCCCATATCGACACCTGCTGCGCCGTCATTTACAGCTCTGTATGCCATTTCGAGAGCTTCTTTTTCGGGTAATTTTTTACCTCCTGCGATAACAATCGGCACAGGTACGGAGTTTACAACTTGTTCAAAATTTTCGTTACAATAATAAGTCTTGATGACATGTGCGCCGTTTTCGGCACATACACGGCTTGCCATGCCAAGATATCTTGCATCTCGAACAAGTTCTTTTCCTACAGCCGTTACGCCCATCGTAGGAATTGAATATCGTATTCCGAGATCAACTGTTTTCGCAAGATTACGAATTGTTACCGCTTCGTGCTTACTATCTCCTATTGCAACCATAACAGCAAGAAGTGACGCATTTAA
Organism: Planctomycetaceae bacterium; assembly: GCA_031278315.1. Lineage (GTDB taxonomy): Bacteria > Planctomycetota > Planctomycetia > Pirellulales > Thermoguttaceae > WRKP01. Next base: position 3,984 of record JAITKS010000372.1, read on the forward strand.
ACGAATAGCGTCATCGATATCGATCACGCATTCGTCGTTTAATTCGGTCAATATAGTTGTGCCGGAAGAATATCGTAACGATAAAGGTTTTTTACTTTCGGGAGGGACTATACTGCGGATTGCGCCGCGTGTACACATTATACAATCGGCGTATTCGATTAATGGTACGATACTTAAATCCATGCGTTCTAATCCGCTTGTCGGTCCCATAATGTAACCGTGATCAAACGCAAGCATCACCGACCGACCCGATTTCGCACAAAAAATTTGCGACAATCGATTTTTCATTCCCCAATCAAGCTGTGTACTGCCCTTGAGAAAAAAGCCTTCTGTCTTTTGCGGAATACCTATTCCAAATGTTTTACCAGCTTGAATACTATCATTATCTGCCATGTTAAATTAAATTTGTTAAAGTTTGTTAAAGGTTTGTTAAAAAGTTTGTTAAAGGTTTGTTAAAGTTTTTTTATACGTATCGTATTATGATTTTCAGTGACACAAAAAATGTAAAGTCTGTTTTTCGGTAGGCGTCATGCAGCTCGAACTGAAAATTCATATAATAACCGTGTAAAAAACTAATTGTTAGTGAGTCCGGTACTCTGGTAAATAATTACCTTTGGACTGCACCGTGAAAAACTCTGCAATATCGTAAATAAAAAATCACGAAATACAATATCCCGAAAATAAAATTATACAAATTTGATAATATTTCAGCGGAATATTACAAATTTTCGAGTTTCATTTTTTGACAGGATAACAAGATTACAGGATAAACAGGATTTTTAAATTATAGATTCAAAATAAATATTTCTGCGGAATAATTTATTGTTCTCAGGAACGCAGCCGTCTCGACTGCATCTTTAGATATTTTTTGTACAAAAATAATGCAGGCGTGACGTCTTCGTTTTCGGCTAAAATTATTTTTTAGAACTTCCGCTTAAATCTAAAATCTAAAATTACAATTTCTCTGTGTTCTTTGTGTTCTCTGCGGTTGATAAAAAAAATCGGACATTGTGAAATTACTGATTATTTACGTTTTGTGATTTATCAGCGAAACGTTTTGCTATTATGCTTACAATTAATAACTGTATTGCATGATAAAGCATTATCGGTAACAGTATAATTCCTACACTTGGTAACTCTGCAAATATTATTTTCGACATTGCTATTCCATGCGCCAAAGATTTTTTCGATCCGCAAAATAATGCTGTTATCGTATCTGCAACATTGAATCCCATTATTTTGCAAAATATTAACGTTATCATGTAAACACAAAAAAATAAAATTATTATCCCTACACAAAGAACTAATAATTGCGAAATTACAAAACCGTCAAACGCATTACTCATAAAAGATTTTGAAAACGCTGTATAAACTAAAAGTAAAATCACACTTTGATCAAATAATCTCAAGAATTTTCTGTTTTTTGCTAACAGCTCACCCCAACGCTTGTTAAAATACATCCCTAAACAAAGAGGTAAAACAATAATAATTAATAAATCACATATAGAACTAAAAACAGAAAATTTGTCTTCACCGATCATATTCGCTATAAAAATTCCCATCCAAATCGGCGTAATAAATACACCAATTACACCAGAGATACTAGCATTAAAAATCGCTGCCGGAATATTGCCGCCCGCAATCGATACCATCACAACAGATGACGAAATCGTCGACGGCAAAACCGAAATATAAAAAATTCCTAACCATATTTCGTTTGTAAATTCCGTTTCAAAAAAATGCCGCAAAATAAGAACAACAATAGGAAATATCAAAAAAGTAGAAGATATTACTAATAAATGTAATCGCCAATTTGATATGCCGTTCCAGAAAATCGACGGACTCATGCTGACACCGTAAAAGAAAAACGTAATAAAAAAACCAATACTCGAAATATATCCCATAATATGATACGACCCAACTTGAGGCGTCATATATGCAAGAAATATCATCAAGAAAAGAAAACACAACATATTATTAGGACGAATATTCTTTAACCATCCAATAAACTGCTTGACAAAATAATAAAATAATTTCATGTTCTACAAAAAAATTAGAAAAAAAACTCTCTGACAATTAATCTCTTTGGTGAAAAATAAAATTGAAACATTCGCAAAAATTTCACCAATATATTACATGAATTTAATGATTCGAAATTAGAATCAGTAATAATCTCCGCATGCGAACTAACCGCTAACCGCTAACCGCTGATTTAACGCTTAATTTCCTAATGATTGTAAAGGCGCAGGGATTCTGCCTCCGAATTTTACGAAGGTGTCACTTGCATCGACATTACGAACTTCTATTACAGGAGCTGCACCAAACAAACCGCCGAAATCAACCCATTCACCTGCTTTCGCACCTGGTACAGGAATTAATCTTGCGGCAGTAGTTTTGTTGTTTATCACGCCGATTGCCATCTCATCTGCGATAATTGCTGCAATTGTTTCAGGAGTCGTATCGCCCGGAATTAGAACCATGTCTAATCCGACACTGCAAACTGCTGTCATCGCTTCAAGTTTCTCCAGCGACAACGAGCCGTCTTGTACCGCCGACGCAAGCGTAAAATCTTCAGACACAGGAATAAACGCACCGCTCAAACCGCCTACCGAACTTGAAGCGAATAATCCGCCTTTCTTGACTGCGTCATTTAACATCGCAACCGCTGCCGTCGAGCCTGGCGCACCGACTTTAGAAATCCCAAGCGTTTTAAGGATTTCACCGACACTGTCGCCAATCGTTGGAGTCGGCGCAAGAGAGAGATCAACAATTCCGAACTCAACGCCGAGCCGCATTGCAACTTCGCGTCCGATTAACTCGCCGACTCGTGTTACACGAAAAGATGTCAACTTGATTTCTTCGGCAAGATCGCCAAGCGATAATTTTTTACCGGTTTCTTTGGCTGTTGCGATTCGGCGTTTCAATGCGCTATCGACTACACCGGGTCCGCTTACGCCGATATTTACTGTTGCTTCCGGTTCACCAACTCCTACATACGCACCTGCCATAAACGGATTATCCTCTGGGATATTGGCGAAAATTACTAATTTCGCACAACCGAAACCGCGTTGTGAACTTGTCGCTTCGGCAATTTTGGGCAACGTTTTACCAACAAGATGAATTGCTGTCATGTTAATTCCGGCTTTACGCGACGCAACATTGATCGAAGCACAAACCCGACTCGTTACAGACAATACGTTAGGTAAAGAATCAATTACAATTTGATCGCCGGCGTCGATTCCTTTATGAACGAGTGCAGAAAAACCGCCGACGATATCTATTCCGCAATCGGCAGCTACGCGGTCGAGAGTTTTTGCCAACTCGACTGCTCCCGAAATTCCATGACCCGCAAGCAATGTCGCCGCCGGAGAAATCGCAAGACGTTTATTCGTTACCGGAATCCCGTATTTCGCTCCAACATCGTTACAAAGAGTTACCAAATTCTTGCCGTGTGCATGAATTTTGTGATAGACTTTTTTGCATACTAAATCGATATTAGGTGCAGCACAATCATTAAGATTCAGGGCGAGTGTTACCGCACGCACGTCTAAATGTTCGTTGTGAAGCATTCGGATTGTTGAAAGAATTTCATCTGTATGTAGCATTATTGAGAATTTGTTTTAATAGGTTGAATTGGTTGAATTGGTTGAATTGTAAATAAACGTTTACTTACAATTATTTGTTCTTGTAATCAGTGAAATATAATCATTGTACTTTAAAATTCGGTTTTATTTTTTGTAACGAAAAAGATAACCATTCACGCATAAAATAAAATCGCCCTGAAAGGACGAGCGGATTTTTGTAATTTGTAATATATCAGCGGAATTTTTATTTTCAACTTTTTTGAGTTATGTTTTAGCTTACGGATCACGCTAGGGACGGCACTTTATTAACTTTATTTGGTTATTTAATTTATTCGTTTACTTTTTTTATAATTTTTTTGTCGAAATAATTTATTTCCATTCCTGCGTCGACAATAATTTTTTGTGCGTTTATTCCGCTTGATCTTTGACTTAATAGAAAAACGGCAGTTGCAGCGGCTTCTTCTGTTGCGAGCGCACGTTTTCGCGGGATTGCTTGTTCGGCGAAAATATACGAATCGGCATAACCCGGTATTCCCGCCGACGCCGACGTTTTAAGTAATCCAGGCGCAACAGCATTAAAACGTATCTCCGAAAATTCACTAAATGATTTCGCTAAAAAAGAAAGTGAAGAATCAAGAGCAGCTTTAATTGGTGCCATAAAACCATAATTTTCACTTGCCATTCTTGTTGTCGAAATTGAAATCGTTACTACGGATGCATCTTTAGCAAGTAAATCACGAAGTTGTCCTGAAATTGTAACTAAAGAAAAACATGATATATCCATCGCTTGTAAAAATGCACGTTTAGGTGTTTCGTAAAATGGTTTCATTCCGCCGCTGTAATCGGCAAACGCTATCGAATGAACAAGACCGGAATAATATTGACACTCTCCCGAATGACGTTCTCCCGAATTAGAGTTAGCAGAATCTGAAACGTTAAGATGTTTTCGCAATGTTTCTGAAAGTGATATTATTGAATTTTCGTCTTCAACGTTGCAGATAAAAATTGATTGCTCTGGAAAAAGCAAACGTACTTTATCTGCTATTGATTCATTTTGTACGACCAAATCGACGGCAGCGTGTTCTTCGAGAAGCATTTTTGCGATTTGAAATGCTACACTTTTTTTGTTTGCTACGCCGAATATCAAAAAGCGTTTCGATTCAAGTTTAAGAAATGACATAGTAATTTCTATCTAATTAAATTGTGATCTCCCGAAATACGAAAGGGAGGTTAGTCTATAATAATTTATTTTTCGTAATCTCAAAAAAACAAAAAATTCTACCGATATTTTACCGCTGATATATTGCATTAATTTTTGGGGCAACTTCTAAAAACTAATATTAGGAGGAACGCAGACGTCTTGCCTGTAATTTTTTTGTACAAAAAACGCCGAAATATGCGGTCGGGACGGCTGCGTTCTTTCTAACTATAAATTTTTACATTAGGTTTTTAGAAATTCACTTTTGTAAAATATTCCGCAAAGTTTAAACGAATAAAACAACGATACAAGATACTGTCTTCAAAACGGCGTTTTTTTATTCACAAATTGTAAAATTGTAATTAGATAATTACGTCGAGATAAATTTAAGCTTTGTTTAGCTGTAATTATGTGTTTCTGCAATAGCTAATTTAATTCGTGTGAACGGTTCGAGTAAATCTACGTTATGTGCAATTACTTTTAGATTGCCGACAAGTTGTTCGCGTTCTTCTGATTGTTTTCCCGGAATTGCGATTGTCCGATTTCCTACTGTGTAACTTTGCCAATATTCGACATCTAATCCTACAACTTGCGGGACTGCGTAATTATCGTTATTGTCAGACGAATAATTTACTTGCAAATTATTTTTCTCAATTCCGAAAGAGCGTAATGATTCATTTAGCTCGTTGGAAATAAATTTATTCGGAATTGTTTCATTCTGCTTGTTGGATTCGTCATTGGTATTGAATAATAAATTGTCAAAGATATACGCAACTGGAAAATTCACTAGACCTTTCATCGCAAGCACTGACACAAGATTAGTCAGAATAACGACTACTCTCAATTTTGATTTCGAGACCAATGTACGCGCAATTTGTTCGCCGTAAAGAAAAGGTTCAAGCGCAACGCCGAAAAGTATTTCTTGTGTTTTGCTAGGACGGATTGGATTAGTACAGTGAAATTCCAAAGGACGACCCGCTTGATTAAGCACAAGATATCCGCCGATCAAACCATGTTGCGGATGATCTATTACAGTGATAAATCCCAAGTTCTCCATTGAAATTTTATAAACGGTTATAAATTATCTATTGTCTGCTAAACAATCGAAGTAAAAAAACATTATCTATTTTTTATCGGTATAAAGTAAAAAGCTAATCGAATCAAACCTAAATAAACCCCAAATTTCATCTATACTACCGTGTCTAACAGTAACGTAATTGTTAAAAATTAAATTATCGATACATTTTAATTCTTTGCCGATTTTTTGAATTTTCTCTAAAGATTGTTTATTTTTTTACGGAACAAAAAAGTGCAGACAGGACGTCTGCATTCATGTTAAAATTTTCTGTTAAAAATTTTTCTATACATTTTTATATTCCGAAGTGAATCTCTAATATAGCCGAGTGTGATATATTCACCACGCACTTGGCAATGATTGTTTGGTACGGTATATTTTAAATTGCTCTTATTTGAATTTTCGGTTCAAGTTGACTACTTACTTATTATCTAATTGGAAAGCAGGTTTTATTGAATCGATAGTTATTAAGAATTGTTGTAGTATATCAGTGGAATTTCTGTAATTATATTACAATTGTGCAGAGTAAAATTTTTAAACACGAAATACACGAAATTTCACGAATACTTGAAATTATCTAAAAAAGCCTTTTTGTGTGTTTCGTGTTTTAAAAAATTAAATTCAAAAATCAAACATAAAAAATCAAATATAAAAAAATTAAATATGTCGTCTTCAAATAAAAAAAATAAAAAAAATCAGAAAACGGATAATCACGAAACTATAGTTGATAATACTATTCAAGCTAATCGAGCTGATGTACCTATAATTTCTCAATTATTACGATTTTTTGGATCGTTAACTATTGGGATAATTTTGATGTCGGTTCTTATAATTTTGCTTGCGTGGGGAACATTAATTGAATCGACGTATGGGCGCAAGGTTGCTGCGTTTGTGCTTTATGACACTAATTGGTTTGCTGTTATTCTTATGATTTTGGGGTTAAATATATTTTGTTCTTTGCTTAATCGTTTATTGTCGGGGCGATTATATTTACCTTTTTTGATTTCTCATTGCGGAATTATTATTTTATTGTTAGGGGCGGCATTAACGCGGATATTCGGCGAAGAAGCACAAATTACAATTCCCGAAGGTGTTGCAAGTGAGTACGCTGTTAAAACGGACAGTCAACAGTTTACGTTGGAAAATATCGTTCTTGATTCTTCGGCGGCGGCAGTGTCTAAAACAAATTTCGCTGTTACGGTTCCATTTGAACCGGGACCTTTCAATTGGGATGAGTACAGAAACGACAATCAAATTAATCATGAAGTTCAGAATTATCGGGATACGTTATGGCTGGCGTTAAAATTCGGACGCAGGAACACGGGCAAGTTATCTTTGCCGGACAAGTTGAAAGATGTCAATGTTGAGGTTCTTGATTTTTATGCGAGTTCAAAAGAACGCAGAGTTGCACCGATGAAATTAAATCTGTTATGGAAAAAAATTAGGCGTGAAGTTTCTGATCTTGGCGAGGTTGTCGAATATGCACGCAATTGGGAGACAATTGAACTTTCTGTGCCGGAATCGCATGAATATATGCCGATGGAAATTAGGGGGCAGCATGTCGAAATGGAAGGCGGTGAAAGAGTTGGATTTTATGTAACAACAACGATGTCAGAGCTTGAAGCGTTTAAAATCGGCAAACCGGACAAGAATAGTAATTTCGGAAATTGGGGGCAGTTAGTTTTGTATTTTGAGGGCAAGAATTATCATATCGACGTTGATAAATTGTTGGAAGAAACTGACGGCGGTAAGTCGTATCAAGTTTCGGGGACTAATTTCAAGATTACTAATGTGCGGTTTATTGCAAGGGGATTGATTTTACGTTTTGCGATTGTGATGCCTTCGGGGGAGCAGCGGGTTGTTTTAGTTGACGCATTGAATCCTGAAGTAAATATTCATGCGCCGGCGTTTGGTGTATTTGTGTCGTATTGGGTTGATTCGAAGTTACTTATGAAAAATCTTTCGGAGTATGTTTCGGAGAGTACGATTATTCAAAATTCGCAACCGAGAATAGAATTTATGCAAGCTCCAGACAAGCAGCTTTATTACAGATTTTGGGATGGTAATGATGTTAGTACGATTGGTGTTGTACCGGATCCGTTGCGTATGAATCCTCCCGGATCGAAGCCGATTTTTACGATTGCTGCGGGGACTGAACACGAGGTTGAAATTCGTCTGGATTGGTTTGAGCCGCATGATCTGCCCGGGAAGCAGATAATTCAACAGAGTGCAGGACGTTTTGCTTTAGGCACACAAAGAGTTTTATTACGTGTTACTATAGACGGTGTTACGGATACTTTTTGGTTACGTGCTATTATGCCGTCGTTAGGTCCAGCGCAGCCGGAGCGGGATCAAGTAAGATATATTTGCGGTGAGGGGCGTATGGTAAGTATTGTTTGGAATTATGCAACTGTTGATTTAGGTTTTGGAATATTCTTGAAAAAATTTAACAAAAGAACTGAACCGGGAACGCGTATGGCTGCTCATTATTCGAGTTTGGTTGATTTTGTGAATATAAAGAAAAGGGATGGTAAAAGTCAGGGGATAGCGCAATTATCTAGTGAATTTAATTTAATAAATGAAAATGTTATGATAACGATGAATCAGCCTGCGGTATTTAGTGGAAACGGGCGGCGGTATAGAATTTATCAATCGGAATTTAGCGGACCGTTTCATCCGGGCGATTATAGATTCCACGATTTTTATGACGGCAAAATTTTCGCATGGGAAAATCAACCGAGAGACAAAATATATTTAAGCACTTTATCAATTAATGCCGACCCCGGAAGAGGATTAAAATATTTAGGAAGTTTCATGTTATTATTCGGAATTGCATGGTTATTTTACGGAAAAAAAATAACAAAAGAATAATATAAATATATATAGTCTGTAGAATTTTTTTGTAATGTTCTATTGCAGCATTTTCGTTTTTCAATTTTGTAATATATCAGTGGAATAATTGTTTTTCAAATTTTTTGTAACGAAAATCTAAAATTACAAAATCATCTTTCTCGGTGTTCTCTGTGGTTAATAAAAAAACAGAAATTCCGCAGAAATGTTACAGAATAGTAATATTTCAGTAGAATATTTTAATTAAAGGATTAGATTTTTTTCTTTAACTTAAATCTAATATTTTGAATTAAAAAATCTACTGAAATATTACCGAATTTTTAATTGAAACGTAAAATTGTTAATTACACAACAACATCTAAACTCTTTCCGACTTTGGGGTCTAAATTGGGCGATGTTTTTAATGCTGCGTTGGATATTAAGTTAATCAATGCTTCGCCTACTTCACGTTCTACGGATCGTGTTTTTTGAAGAACTGACATTTGCGTTTTTAATGCGATCTGTTCTTGTTGCAGCTGAATTGCATTAGCAATCATTGTTTCCATGAAAATCACCTCCTTAAATTCCTTAAATTTTTTTGCTGTGGCTCGTAATTAAAATTTCGGCTTTTACAGCAAATCGAAAAGTAATGTCCGAACCGTTAAAATTTTCGTTAAAAAAGTTAGCCATTTTTTTTAACTTATCTATTTTAATATATATTTTACAAAGTACAAATCAAAATTCGACCTTTTAATCAAAAAATATCAAAAAATTCTAAAATAACCATAATATTCGTATTGCTTCAAATTAAAAAAATTCAGATAATCCGCTCAACGAGTTTGAGTTGTTTGCATAAATTTATCCGGCAAGCTGAAGTTTTACAGATATGACGAAAATATTGTTATTTAGTCATTATAAAAAACAATTTGTACGAATAAAATTTAAAAAAGCATAAACACTTTTTGATTGATTTGTGTATATTGGTTATTGTCTGTGATTCATTGTTTGTTTGCGTTGTTGTTCGTTGTTGTTATGGTAATAGATAATAATTTTTGTAATATATCAGTGGAAAATTTGTTTTTTACATTTCGTCTTTTCGGGATGTTTGCTGAATAGTTACAAAATATTACTAACTTTTTTTGACTTTTTTTCAAAATTTATTAAAGAATTTTTGAATCAATTGATCAAAATTACGAATTATCGTTTCAAAAATGTAAAAATTTAAAACTTTGATATATTTCACTTAAAAATCAGAACGCCGGTCAATGGACATCGTATAAGTTTGTTATGTTCGTTAATTGCAAAGACAGCTGCGGTAAGAGGAATTATTGTCAAGCAATTTAACAATAACGAGACAAAGTAACAAAAGAATTTTTGAAATAGCCGTATTTATACGAGCTTTTTTCAAACTAACTCAAAACAAATCAAAGGAGATAAAAATGGAAATTAATCGTAACCAATATTCACAGTATTCACAAGAAATACAAAAAACACGTGTAAATCAAGATGTAAACCGTCAGGCAAATATCGACAAAGCTGCGCCGGCTGCCGCATCGAAAATAAATCAATTTCGAGACGAAATAAAATTTACCGGCGAAGCAATGGAGATTAGCAATAAATCGAAAATTGAATCGTCGGTTACAGGCGTGAGATTTGATCTCGTGAATCGGGTCAAATCAGAAATCGCTGCCGGAAACTACGATACTCCAGATAAAATGGATATCGCTGTGGACAGAATGATCGAGAAACTAAATTTATTGTAACAATAATTATAAGGCAGTTGAATAGCGTTTTTTGTAACTCTATATTTTGACATTTCGTGTTTAATTTTTTTAACACGGAAAACAAGGCATTACGCTGATATATTGCAAAAAAATTTGAAGGAATAAGTTACAAAATTCCTCCCCGATTGATACGCAGTTTCACTCTCCTTCTGTGTATCGTTCCTAGGAGACCTAACTTCGTTAAAGTTAGGTCTCTTTTTTTATTGAAATTTAGTAATATATACTTTTCACACTTTAAATTTCGGTATTCGTTTTAAACTTAAATTGCCCTTGCAGGGCGAATACATAGACAATTTTTTGACTCAAAAACAAGTTGTATTTATTAAAAAATATTGCAACGTTTATTGACAATATTTTCAATTAAAAAAATAAAAAACGAATGTAATATATCAG
>JAITKS010000383.1 GCA_031278315.1 Planctomycetaceae bacterium
TTTCGTATGAAACTTACAAACAATTAATTGCTTGCATAAAATCAACAATTAGGAGTAAAAGTTATGTCCACATCAGCAGCAAAAAAATATTATGCCGAAGCCAAAAGAATAGGTATAGCTGAAGGTGAAGCAGAAGGTATAGCTATAAGTATAATTCGTATTTTGCGAAAGCGTCTTGACGAGCCGTCGGTCGAATTGCAAAATAAGATAATGAATATTAAATCGATATCTGAACTTGATGAGCTTTTAGATTTTGCATTTAATTGTGTATCGCTTGGTGAATTTGAGACAGCGTTTAATTGACAAGATTCTTGTCGATATTAAACGAAAAAAAACGTTTTGTGAGCAGATAATTCATGAATTTTGAATTAAAAATTCTAATGAAATATTATCAAAATTTTTATTATTATTTAGTCTAAATTATGAAAAGAGTAATTTTAGTTATTTTATTTGTTACAAGTTTAACTTGTGTGGTTTTGGTTTCAATTCGTGAAAATTATGGATTCGGGCATCGTGCGGAAACGATTCAGAGTCTTGCGCAACAATTTGTTGCGGTTCCGGCGGATGATTATAAACCTCATGCTTGGTGGCATTGGCTCGGGTCGAATTTTTCAAAAGAGGGTATAACGAAAGACTTGCAAGCAATGAAAGAATCAAATATCGGCGGTGTAGTTGTGTTTAATGCGCCTTCGTGGTTAGACCCGTCAAAAAATCCGCATCAAAATCAGACTTACCGAAGTGTCGCATATTGGGATGCTCTTAAACATACTCTTGAAGAAGCTAAAAGATTAAATCTGACTGTCGGCATCCACAATACACCCGGCTGGTCAACTACAGGCGGACCTTGGATACAACCCGAAAACGGAATGCAAGCTGTAACGTACAACAAAACTACAGTAAAAGGTCCGCAACATGTTAAATTATCTCTTACTAATCCCAAAGCAAACACTCAAGTAGAAAAATATTTTAAGGATATAGCTCTCATTGCTGCACCAGTTTTAGATAGTAAAGATTCTCCTGTTACTGTAGATTGTATTTTGGATATTTCAAAACACATGGATGCCGACGGAACTTTAGATTGGCAAGTCCCCGAAGGCAATTGGATTATTTACCGAGTTGGTCACTTTCCGACCTTGCATCGATCTCATCCGGCACCTGAAGATGTTGCTGAATATTCTCTCGAAGTTGACAAAATGAATCCCGACGCAACTGTAAAACATTGGAATAACGTTTTGAATCCTTTTATTGATCGTTTTGAAAATTATATCGGGTCAACTTTCAAATATATTTGGATAGACAGTTATGAATCGGGCGATCAAAATTGGTCTCCGAATTTCCGTGCTGAATTTATTCGTATAAAGGGTTATGATCCGGTGTTGCAATTAGTGACAGCAGATATGCGAGGCGACAATATTTTTTCGGCTAGAGGTAACGGACTTCAATTGCCCAAAGACGCTGCCCCGGAAACAAAAATATTTTTACGTGATTATTCAGATGTAATAAATCGTTTGTTTATGAAATGTTGGCAAACCGGTAAAGAGATGGTAAACAAAGCCGGATTCACTTTGTGTTGGGAGCCGTATTGCAGTTGGGGCGGCGGACCTTTTAATATGAACGAAGGAGTTGCAATTGCCGATGTTCCTGTTACAGAATTTTGGATACACAGCGGAGATGTATTTGGCGGTGAAACAATAGCGAAAGCGGCAGCAAGCAATGGCAAACGTATTGTCGGTGCTGAGGCTTTTACGGGAATGGAGGCAACATGTAAGTTTACGGAATCTCCTCGAATGTTGAAGCGTCCTGCGGACATGGGGTTTTCGTTTGGTGTAAATTTGTATTTTCTTCATTCGTGGGCGCATAATCCGTTTGATGACAAATATCAACCCGGATTTAATTTTGCTCATTATGGTACGCATTTTAGCCGAAACCAGACATGGTTTGAACCCGGCAAAGCATTTTTCGTTTATCTAGCACGTTGCCAGATGCTTTTGCAGCAAGGTTCATTTATTTCAAGAAATAATGATGTACTGCATCGCCGCACGCCGGATGCTGATATATTCTTTGTGCGTAATACCGGCAATGTTCAGGAAAAAACTATTGAGTTTCCTGTCGTTGATAGTGTTCCAGAATTGTGGGACGCTTATAACGGAGTTATAAAAAGTACAAAACGTTGGAAACAAGATAATAACAAAATTGCTGTAACTTTGACAATGGAAAAAGACGCCTCTATATTTGTCGTGTTTCCTGTAAGAAAAACTTATTATGAAAAGCAGCAAGAAGTAAAAGTATTGAAAGAGACTCCTGCCGATATTAAAGGTGAATGGACTGTTTATTTCAAACCGAAAACAAACGAAGAATCTTTTCAAAAGAAGTTTACCGAACTTGTTGATTTCAGTAAGCAAGATGACATAGCGGTAAAATATTTTTCGGGTACTGCGGTATATGAAAAAACAATCCATGTAGATACAACAGATTTATCATCAGGCAAGGCTGTAATTCTTGATCTTGGTAAATTAAATGAAATTGCCGAGTTGGAAGTGAATGGAAAAACAGTTGGAGTTTTATGGCATCCGCCGTATCAAGCGGATATCACGCCGATATTAAAATCGGGAGATAATACGATTAAAATTCATGTAACGAATAATTGGTCAAACCGTCTGATAGGTGACGAGCAATTTCCTGAAGATTTTGAATGGACAGATAAAAATCAAGGTTTACGAGCAATGAAAAGTTTACCAGAGTGGTTTATAAAGGGACAAGAACGTCCTGTACAAGACCGTAAAACTTTTATCCCTTGGTATTATTTCAAAAAGGAGTCGCAATTATATCCGTCAGGATTATTAGGTCCTGTAAAACTAATAAAACAAGATACAACAAAAGAATTAAATTGAAATAATAGTAATATATCCGCGGAATAATTATTGTTATCGGGAACGCGGCCGTCTCGACCGCATCTTTAGGTGTTTTTTTGAGATCATGAAACATACGAAATAACGAAATGCACGAAAAATGATCTAAAAACCCTTTTGTGTTTTTCGTGTAATTTCGTGTGTTTCGTGTTTAAAAAATTAAAATCTTTTGTACAAAAAAAGTGCAGACGAGATGCCTGCGTTTCTCCTAATATTATTTTTTAGAAATTACCTACAAAATTTTACTGAAATATTACACATTTTTCTGATTGTTTTTAATAATTAAATAATCATTTTGATCAAATTGATTTTCTTGTATCCGGTTTTTTTTGTTTATAACCGCTGCCGTAATTAAACTTGGTAATTGTATAGAACTCTTTCCTTTCAAAGAAAATTCTGCTAGTTCTTTCCATCGTTCATATCCCATGTAACGTAATGACCATCCTTGAATTTCCCACAGACGTCTGAAAAATTCACAAATAGCACCTTTATTCATTTGTATTAGTTTTGTTCTGTTCAATATAATTTCTTTCTCTGTCATGTTGACAATAATTTCTTTTGATATCAACTGAAACCAATCTGTAATAATTTCATTTATTTCGCTTGCTATTGTTGTCAATCTTAATATTGCATTGTCAACATCAGAATTAAATTTAGATCGCAATAACGGTAAGAGCTCATTACGGATTCGATTTCTCATAAATTCGGACTCGGCATTTGTTGAATCAAATCTAAAATCTTTTTTGATCGATTTCAAGTATTTAATAACTTCTTCACGTTTTATATAAAGCATTGGTCTAACTAACGTCACGGCATAGTTTAATTGACGTTGCGATTTCATGCCGGATAATCCGTTAATTCCTGTTCCTCGTATGAATCTATGTAAAACGGTCTCAACTTGATCATCTGCCGTGTGTGCGGTTGCGATATATCTGCAGCCGTTTTTTGTTGCTGTATTTATCAAAAAATTGTATCTAATTTCTCTTGCGGCAGCTTCAACGCTGCCGGTTTCGTCTAATTTCCATTCATCTTTTTTTACGGTATGAGAAAAAAATAATAACCCGTATTCTTCTGCCATTGATCTCACAAATAACTCATCGTCATCAGATTCTTCGCCTCGAAGTCCATGATTTACATGACCTACAATCGGAACAGGTAACTTTTTATCACGTGCATATTTTACCGCCGCATGCAACATCGCCGAACTATCCGCCCCGCCGGATACCGCCAAAAAAAGACCATACTCAAACCATTGATCAAAAAATAACATAAGATAATATTCAGAGAATTTTTTAAGCAGCTCCTTTTTACATTTTCGGTTCAAACCGCCGATTTAACTGTTAGAACGTTGGCTTTCACGCCTTCATTTTGCCAAGTTTCATAGTACGATGCGTATATGTTTTATAAGTTATTTATAAAATTTTCTTACTCTCATAATAGAATCGAATCCTGTTGTCTGTAAACATTCATCAATACAAACTAGAGCATGGTCGCCTTCTGGTAATAGTACATAATTTCGCTTAACTGATCCTACAACATAATCTAATCCCAAAGGCATCGCCCTTGTTAAAAAAGCACTTTCAAGATGACTCTTTACCGGTTTACCATCGATTTTACGTTTCGGCGGCAACATTACCGTAAAATTACTCAATCCTACCGACGCATGAAAACCATTAAATTCGTTATCTTCATGTATCATTTTTAATGCTGCCATTAACCGTACCAAATTTCCTTCACTGTCAGACCCAATCGGTGCAATTCCCGGATCGAAAATTAAGTCGTCATTTGGTATTCCTACTCGTTTTGCTTCTGAAAGCATCAGACGTGCAGCTTCGTAAGTTTCTTCGGCAGTTCGACATGCACCATGTTTAGATTCTGAAATCAATAAAATCGGCCGGAAATGTTTCAACTTATACAGATCAAACATTTCGAGACGCAGCGGTGAAATTGAATTTAATATCGGTTTACCTATTGAATCGTCATAAGCCTGCAAAGCTGCCTCTGCTAAAATTGGGTCAGGTGAATCAATTGATAAAGGTTTGCGCGTTGCCTTTTGAATTTCACGAATTATTGTAACAAAAAAATCCGGTGACCTCCCGCCAACATTTACGTCAATGTAAGCAGCGTTACCCTCTTCTTGTGATTTCGCCAATAATTTGATACTGTCAATATCACCCGCATCAAAAAATTCACGAGTCGAAGGAACTGAATCGTTGATCGATTCGCCAATAATATTTAAATTTGCAATCGTCATTTTTAATTAAAAGTAAAGTAATTAATTTAATATAGTGTTACGGTTTGTTTGATAATGATTCGATAAATTTGTAAACTGCTCCCGCTTGAATTTTAAACTCGAACCAAATTTCAAATAAGAATAGTCTAAAATATTACAAAAAAAATCAATAATAACAAGGCGGGCTATAATTCTGCCGCACTTTCTGGACTGGTTTGATTAATACTGAAAATTACTACAAATAACAATGACTGCAAAAAATTTCACTGACTATATTACATTTTTTTAATTGTTCTCAAAAATTCTCACTTGCGGTGTTCTGAAAAAATTGTTATTCTCCGCTTTGTGATTAATTGATTCCGTGTGTGATCGTGTGTGATGAGTACACAACGCACGAATATATTCGAGATACCCATTCGGGCAATGATAAAGTATGGAGAATGAATTTTTATATCTCAACGGGATATTTTCAAAATGATCAAAATGATCATTTAGTATTGCGTTGTAATGGAGAGATTAATCGTTACGTTTTAATAACGCTGTATCAATAGATTAAAAACGGGTAAAAAATTTCACTGATATATTACGAATATATTATGAAATTTATAATTTGAGTCTTATTTTTTATTTGATAATATATGCTGTCACAATCCTTGTTTATTCTCGGTATTTTGATAATTATCATATCATTGATAATTTCAATTCGTAAGCGGTTTAAGATGGAATCCGAGCGTAAGAAAAAATTATACGCCGATATCGCCGCCGCTGACAAAGAAAAAAACAACGAACTCATCCAGAAAGGCGAAGACCCGAAAAAAAAACCCGGAACTTTTGACATATCACCGCGCATTCCTATCGAACCGGTACGTGAAAAATTATCTAGTGTGCTTACACAAGGACAAATCGCAAAATGGGAAGCTGAAATGTTCAAACTAGGACGCCAAATTATCGGACAAATAGATTCAAAAATGATCGCTATCGAAACATTGACTCTCGAAGCAAATCGTACCGCAAATCGACTCGAATTACTTATCGAACATTTTGAAAAAATTGTAAATAAATTTGAAAATAATCGAAAAGATAATTCTGAATTTGCAGAGAAAAATAATGTCCAAAACAAAGTCAGAAATAACGCTGCCGAGAACATAATAGAAGTTATTACACCTGAATCTACTAACGAATCAGTAATATCAGCAAATGACGATTTACGAAAAAATTTCGATACGAAAACTACAAATTTTAAGAATTACTTAAATGAACTCGAATCTGAAATAAACGAATTTCAAGACAAAGTTGATGAGTTTGCCGGTGCTAAAGAAGTTACAATTTTGAAAGCTGTCGTTTCAGATAAAGAAAAAAATTTATCTGAACAATCTGTACCTGTTATAAATCGTGAAATTACGCCGCAAGAAAGAAAAACTCAAGAACTCGCCAATGCAGAAGAAATTAAAACTGTATCAATTAAATCATTTTCAAATGATAATCCATTTACTTTGAGTTCGCCGCGATTACCCGGCGTTACTGAAAATATTGATAAAAATATTCGTACAAATTCTGCAAGTAATCGTCTCGACAATCAGCAGACAGGATTATCAATAGAGACATTGTTCAATGATCATTCCAATAATTCAAATCATTCAAATAATTCAAATAATTCAAATAATTTCAATAATTCAAATCGTATATCGCCGTTGTCTGGGGAGACCAATACGAATAACAACTCTGCCGATAATGCGAGTATTCCAAACCGTAAACAAATTGAAATGCTTGCAAATTACGGATACAGCGTTAAAGAAATTGCACAAAACTTAAATATCAGTATCGGCGAAGTTGAACTAATATTGAATACAAAAAAATAGATATTTCGTAATATATCAGTAAAATTTTTGAAGTTTACTTTTTTATCACCTAACTATATTCGACAATGTTTAACATTAAGTTACCAATTTTTCAAGGGCCGATAGATTTATTAATTTATCTTATCCGCAAGAATGAACTCGATATTTTGAATGTCCGAATTGCATCAATAATGGAGCAGTATCTTGAGTATATTTCGGTTTTGGAGCAAATCGATGTTAATATAGCGATAGAATTTTTATCTTTTGCGAGTGTACTTATCGAGATGAAATCATTTGCGGTATTGCCGCGTGAAGAGAGCGTAGAAGAAGAATTTGACGATCCGCGTAAAGCACTGGTTGAGCAATTGTTGGAATATAAGAAATTTTGCGATGCTGCGAATAGTCTTGAGTTGCGCAGTGAGCGTTGGCAGCTTCGATTTCCGCGAATCGCTAATGATCTCCCGCCGCGTCCGCGCAATATGATAGAAGAGCCGATTAAAGAAGTCGAATTGTGGGATATTGTAAGTGCTTTCGGTAGAATTTTAAGAGAAAATTCACCGCAAATTAAACATGAAATTATCTACGATGACACACCTATTTCAACTTGGATGCAGCGTATTCATCAACGTTTGCGAAATGAAGAACGCGTACCGTTTAGGCAATTATTAACTGCCGGACAACATAAAACAGGTTTGATTGGAATTTTTTTAGCATCGCTTGAATTAGCACGTCATGAATTTGCGTACATTTATCAAGATTACAAATTCGGCGAAATTGAACTTGCGAATCGTAACGGCAACAAGTCTCTTGATTTTGCCAATCTCAACTATGCCGCAACGTGATATATCGTGCAATTGCAATCAGTCCTTTAATTGCATGAGTATTACCCGAAGGAAAATTTGCAATCGATTTAATTGCACGTTCTACAATTGATTCTGCTTTTTGTTGAATTTCGCGAATTACGCCGGAACGGCAAATACGATTCACAATCAATTCAGCTTTTTTGTTACTGATATTATAAGTTGTATTGTTCGAGAATTTACTGTTACAACTGCGATTACATTTTAGCATCATCAATATTTCATCTGATTCTTTTTTCGGAGCTTTTTGTAGATAGCGAATTAGCGGTGCTGTCGGTTTACGGTTTATAATATCGGTGTGTAGTGTTTTTCCGGTCATATTTGTTTGTTCGGTGAAATCGAGGATGTCGTCAATCATTTGAAAAGCGATACCGAGTTGATGTCCGAAGTTGTTGAAAATTTCAGTAATTTCGGGCGAGGCACCCGCATAGTGTGCACCGAGTTCTGTACAGCAAGCGAGAAACGGAGATGTTTTTCGTGCAATAATTTTCATGTACTCTTTTTGTGAAATTTTGAAATTCCCAATTGTTCCGATTTGTAATAATTCGCCTTCGCAAGTTTGACGGCATGCGATTGTTATTCGTTTGAATCCGTAAATGTCATCGGCGTTGGTAAGCAGTTCCATTGCTTTGGTGAGTAGAATATCACCGGCGAGAACGGCAACATGAGAATCCCATTTGAAATTTATTGTTGTAAGATGCCGCCGCATAAATGCACCATCGAGAATATCGTCGTGAATTAAAGTTGCGGTATGAATCAATTCAATTGCGGCTGCGATACGAATATGATTTTCTGTTATCGTCCCGATTCCGCGCGCTGTCAAAAAAAGAAGTGCCGGACGCAAGCGTTTACCGCTAAGTTGCAATCCATAACGTACAACATCATCAACAAACGGATCAACTTTTGAAATAAGTTTAGACGCCATTTGATCAAAAGCTGCGAGGTCTTCCGAAATAATATTATAAGCATCTTTCACGTCTTGCATCAGTCGAATAAACGTAAAGCGGTAATGGACAACAACTGCATTAACTGGTTAATTATTGAAATTTCTGAAATCTCATTGAACCTATTAATCTGGCAAATTTCGTAATATATCAGTGGATTTGTGCAGTCATTGTTATATGGTAATTTTAAGGATTAATCAAAACAGCTCTAAAAGGACGATTGGATATTGGATCAATAACAGCGGTTAGCGATTCGAATTTAGATTCGATATTAATTTCCGCATGCGGACTAACTGCTATACACTAACCAATAATAATCGTATCTTTATTTCCTGCCGCCCTTTCATGGCGGTTTTAATGAATACATGTTTAAAAACAAATACCGAAAATTTCAAGTAAGAATAGTTTAAAATTATTCCGCTGATATATTACAAAATTTTTGTCTGATTTGTTTTTGTCTGATTTGAGTTTTTTGTATTTGCGAATTTATGCTGTCTTGTCATAGTTAGATTACAATCATTTCAAAATCATTTCGAGTTTAAAAAGTGCATATTAAGGAATCGAAATAATGTAATATCAGATATAACACAAATTTTTTAGATATGTTATTTTCGTATTTTTCTTTTTTGTACATTTAATCGGACAATTACGCAGCAAATAATATTTTGTGTCCGGCAACTTTGTGTAATTAAATTGAATTTACAGTCTAAAATGAATATTGTAATTGCGATAGTATAAAATTTAATTTTATTGTTAAGAACGTTATTACCGGATCACAGATTTTTGTCAAATTATCTCTTTGTCATTTGACATCAAGTAAATTGTAATATATCTGGTGTAATATTTGTTTTTCAACTTTTTGTACCAATTGTCACGGAGTGTTTGATAACTTTTTGTTTTATTATTGTTTTTTTGATTTTACGCTTTTATTTTTGTTGTGATCTCTTGTCTTGGCACAGGTCAAATGATATACTTCGCCCGTTGTGTTGTTATTTTTTGATTCTTGTGTGTCTTGATAATGCTTGATTATTTTAATTATTCTATAGAATCGAAATTTACATTAACATCAGATTTTACAATTTAAACGTTTCAATCAGAATTAAACACGAAAAAAACATAAAATCAAATTGTTTGTCTAAAATTCACGATTCAACACAACAAACACACAAACACACCAAAAACAAATGCAGACTTTTCAACTCGCCGGTCTGCACGTGTTAATTTAATTTCAAGTGCGAATAATATTAGAGACATTTAACAAAACATTAAATAATGATCGAAAAAAATGAATCTGGAGAAGTTTGGATTTATGCTGAAACTCAAGAAGGCGAATTACAAGAGCTTTCACTTGAACTTTGCGGTAAAGGCTGCGAATTAGCGAATAAAATCGGCGTTAAAACCGGTGCTGTACTAATCGGTGATAATATTGAACACGCCGCAATAAAATTATTTGAATATGGAATTGATAACGTTTATATTGTGGAAGATAAAAGATTGACTTACTTCCGAAGCAGTCCGTATTCGCATGTTGTTGTCAAGTTGATCAACAAGTATCGTCCTCAGATTGTTTTGTATGGTGCGAGTAATCTTGGCCGCGACCTTGCTCCTAGAGTTGCATCGGCGGTACAAAGCGGATTAACGGCAGATTGTACTAATCTTGACATCTCGGATATAACAGAAAAAAACGGTACGGTTCATAAAAATTTACTCTTACAAATCCGCCCTGCTTTTGGCGGAAATATCGTGGCGACAATTGTAAATTATGATAAATGGCCTCAAATGGCAACTGTCCGTGAAGGTGTTTTTTCTATGCCGAGTTTGGATTCAAAACGCAAAGGTAATATTATTCGTGAAATTTATATCAGTGAAAACGAAACGACAGAAACAGAAAAATTATTAGGACTGGACGCTGTCGAAGTAATCAGACGTGAAGTACAGAAACGTAAAATAAATCTCAAGAGTGCAAGAGTAATTGTTGCCGGCGGAGCTGGTGTAGGCAGTAAAGAAAATTTCGATTTGCTATTTGAACTAGCAAATTTATTTAGCGGAGCTGTCGGGGCAAGCCGAGCCGCTGTCGATTTAGGATTTATTGACGCAGAACATCAAATCGGACAAACCGGTTCAACTGTTCGGCCTTTGATTTATATCGCATGCGGAATTAGCGGAATGGTACAACATCGAGTTGGAATGGAAGGTTCTGCAAAAATTATAGCAATAAACACTGACAGTTCGGCACCAATTTTTTCAATTGCACACTACGGAATTGTAGGTGATTTAAAACAAGTTATTCCATTGATGGTAAAAGCATTTCGTGAACGTTAATAGACCTATTACACTTTAAAATTCGTTTTTTAGTAATATATCAGTGGAATATTTTTTTATTAACCACAGAGGACACAGAGAAATCAGAGAAATCAGATTTTGTAATTTTAGATTTTAAATTTAAGTGAATTACTAAAAAATATTTTAGCTGGCGGGAATGCAGGTGTCCCGCCTGCATCTTTTTTGTACAAAAAACGCCTAAAGATGCGGTCGAGACGACCGCATTCCCGCAAAAAAATAAATTATTCCTCTGATATATTACATTTTCTTTTATTGTAAAACCTCATAACAATTCTAACAATAATTGCAAGAATAGTAATAATTGCAATGATAATAGCAACAACCAAAGCAATACCCGCAACCGGAGATCGTTTGATCTTTTCAACGTAATATTGCGGCATTGATGGAAATTCCGAATCAGACAAAATTTGTTCATAACCCGTTCGATAATCATAAACCACAGTACCGCGATGAACACCAAGCGAATTGAGTGAAAATGTATCTGCCGGAATTTTGGCATTGATCGTATTTTCCTTCCATAAGTATTTATAGCAGTAAAAAGTATCATCAGAATTAATTGATACAAACGACGTTTCCTCTGGTATCCAAATACCGTCACAGTTTTGTAACTTACATTGCCAATGGAAACCTTTACCATCAATTGTCGCAAGACATTCAATTGGCATACCGCCGCGTTCCATGTCAATTGAATAACGAGCGCAACCAATTATATTTTTGATAGTAGATTCAACTGTCAATATGTTATTTACCTGCCGTACAGAAATACTTGAAAGATTATCCACGGGTTCTTGGTTTATCAGTTGAATATCTCCTGTCATCGCAAAACATGCGTAACCCTTGTTATCGGCTTCTTCCAAAGGAAGAAAATGAGTTGACAATAGCCTTGATAGATCCTTACGTGTAACCGCTTTAATTGCTAATTGTGATTCATAGCCAAGTTTTCGATTGTTATCTAATTTCGCATCTTTGTATCTAGAGATTTCATACGATAATCCGTCCGAAAAAAGCGTACAAATCTCGTCGTGAAATTCTGTAGTATTATTTTGAATGATTCGATGAATACACAGTGAATTTCCAGTTACAATATCATCGCAAAA
>JAITKS010000414.1 GCA_031278315.1 Planctomycetaceae bacterium
CGCCTTTTCAGGGTTGATTTGAAATTTAGGGTTGGTATGAAATCATTAAATTGTATTTTATTGCAATTAATGGAAAAAGAAAGCAGTTACAATATCTTAGTTGAAAGTCTTAGGCTCTCAATAGAGACACAAGACATTGTGTCTATACATAGCAATCTCTTTTTTTGTAACGAAAAAGATAACCGGTACTGCAAAAAGATAAATTATTCCACTGATATATTACAAAAACGAATTTTAAAGTGTAATTGGTATAATCACGGAATAGGATAAATTGGAGTTGGATAAGTTGGAGTAGAAGCTGGAATTGGAGTAGGAATTGAAGCCGGAGTTGGAGTTGGATAATTTATGTTAGCAGTGTTTTGAATTGTTCCGTTTGAGTGCGCGTTGCGGCGTAATTCTTCTGCTCTTGTCATTAGTTCGTGATTTGGGACTATATGTTCTGGTTCGAGATCAAATTCATAAAATTTATGATCGGTTAATTTTCCGGGTAATAGAATTTCGGATACGAAATCTATGCCCGGCAATTCATACCAGGGAGCGGCAACGGGTTTGATTATTGTTTTTGTAGCGTATCCATCTTTTACTAATTTGAATTCTCTTTTTCCGTAGAAATCGAAATTAGTTGAAAACGGCGTTCGTCCGATTTCTTTTCCGTCGAGATATACGGTTGCTCCGGGCGGGTTAGAGCGTACTGTCATACGGCGTCTTACGCAACCGTTTGAGCAAATAAAAACAGCTGAAACAAAAAGAAAAAAAACAATTAATCGCAATGTTTTATTATGAAGCATAAAAACATTTCTAAAGGTGAGGGGTAAAAAAAATTTGTAATATATTGGTTGAATATTTTGAATATTTGTTTTTTACATTAGCCCCGAAAAAATAACGGGAGCAGGACTAAATGACAAACCAATTAAACTTTTTCTATTGTTCTTTGGGAGTTTTTGGTTGGACAAGGTATTTTTAACAACATTTACTTGTATTTTTGGTTCGATTTGTCTGTTGACTTTTTGTCTGTTGACTTATCGGAGCAATTTTTATTGAATATGTCTTTATGTCTTTATTTGCCGAAATTCATAATACGGCACAATACGAAACGTATAGACCATACACAACAAATCATGCGAATACTACAAAAAAAAATCTTTCATGTCCAGACCAATTTTTTAGAACGTGTAAAAAAATAGAGTAATATTCAACTGATATACCAATTACACTTTAAAAATCGTTTTTTATTTTTTTGTAATTGAAAATATTGTCAATAAACGTTGAAATATTTTTTAATAAAATACAATTTGTTTTTGAGTCAAAAAATTGTCTATGAATTCGTCCTGAAAGAGCGAATTTAGTTTAAAACGAATACCGAAATTTAAAGTGTGAAAAGTATATTATTTGTTTCCATACATCAAAATAATGTTTGAAATATTACATCGGTTTTATGAATTTTTATAAGCGAATCCGTAAGCCATTGCTACAAATATTCCGCCTCCTACAATATTTCCGAGCGTAACCGGTATTAGATTAGCTATGAAAAAATTTGTCCATGTAAGAGAATTTAACATATCTGGATTTATTGTTACAGAATTTAACCACACCGAATTTGATTTGGCAAGTAATCCAACTGAAATGTAGTACATATTAGCAACAGAATGTTCAAATCCAGAAGTAATAAATAACCAAATTGGAAAAAAAATTGCAAAGATTTTTCCTACCGCATTTTCAGCACCGGCAGCCATCCAAACAGCAAGACACACTAGCCAATTACAAAGAATCCCAAGCGAAAACGCTTCAATAAAAGTTAAATGACATTTCGTTGCTGCTATTTTTATCGTCATTCCGCCAAGTAAGTTAGACCCGCTGTTCAATTGTCCCGAATTGACAATAAGAATTGCAATGAATAACGAACCAACAAAATTTCCAATATAAACAATCAACCAGTTACGAAGCAAAGCTGTTAATTTTATTCGTCTTGTTGCGAGCGGCAGCAGCATCATTGTATTACCAGTAAAAAGCTCACCTCCGGCTAGAACTACAAGCATTAAGCCGCCCGGAAATATTGCTCCCGCCAGACATTTACCCAGTCCAAACGTTGAAGGATTGGCGAGCAAATTAAAGGCTGCCATATTAGACCCCTCCGACGCAAATGCAATATATACACCAGCTAAAATACCAAGCACAAAAAGCGAACTAATCGTTTTGGAACTCTTAACAACACAATTATCAGATGTTTTTTGTAAAATTTCGGGTGATGAAAGCATAATAAATAATTTGTAATTTTTAAGTAAATTTTTTGTAACTGTTGATATTCAGTTGATTTTAAAAGTACACAAATATTGTAAACAGAAACAAACGGAATATAAGGAACATACTTTATTGAAAACGCTGTTATTGAAAACGCTATTATTGAAAACGCTATTGAAAACGCTGTTTATTTGACAATTTTTTCTTTTTTTGTTTATCATGTATTTAATTTTTTTTCACTGAATTATTACAAAAATTCAAACATGAAATTTAATATTTGCATATTCTATAAGGTCGAGAGATTATCTATAAATTATTATAAAGATCAATCACCTTTTGATAGAGAAGCATTTGTCGTATTGTTTTTTCGCTAGTATTTTAAACTATTTAAAGGTAAATCCTAAAAAAATTTTTTTAGATAGAATTAACAAAATTTTCCGAATTGATAAATTAAAATAATTGTAATATATCAGTGGAATAATTGTTTTTCAAATTTTTTGTAATTTTTAAACACGAAATACACGAACAAGAGCTAACTAGCGGGACTTGGATTCTTCCATAAGCGTTTTTCCGTAAACTAAAGCTTACGGAAAAAGCTTCAACTGATATATACTTTTCACACTTTAA
>JAITKS010000167.1 GCA_031278315.1 Planctomycetaceae bacterium
GCGATTTCCTCTGTAACTTTTTCGCAATCCACTGTCCGTGCGATATTCTCGCCGCACCAACATGTAAAGACGCCAATTTTCATAACAATAAATTTAGGGTTAAAGGGTTTGATATTTTACTACAAAGAAACATTAAATTTCGTTGCAAATTTTATTACGTTGAATTTCGTCTTCGCATGAAACAACATGAAACAACATGAAACTGCGAAACGTTATGTTGTTATTGCAAGTACAACGCACACATTTCTAACAAAAAAAACATCTGGTACCGTTCAAAGTATAAAGTCCAGCATGAAGCGTTAAAGTATAACGTTGATTAGTTCAAATCTCAAGTTTTCTACTGACTTCTTATTCTTAACAGGACGAATTATTTTTATTCTTAACGAAACGAATTATTCTTAACGGGACGAAAGCATGAACATTCTTTAGGGAATTTCTAAAAACGTAATATATCAGTGGAATTTTGTTTTTCAACTTTTTTTGAATTATGAATTTTAAAATGATGTTGGAAAAAAATGAATTTGAAATCCTCGAAAAATTTCACTTACTATATTACGAAAAAATAAATTATTCCGCTGATCTATTACCATTTTTTTATTTTGAACCGGCGGAGTCAAAATTTCAAATAATTATGAACGAAATGATTTGGCAGATTTCAAAATAAATTGTCTGATGAAAGTTACTAAATATTACCAATTTTGGACAATTTCAATCTACCTAAACTAACAACCAATTGGTAAGTGTTAGAAAATTTTATATCAATATAATCGTTGCTATCGGTCATTTTTTGAAATTTCGATTTTTTAATCACAATTAAAACACAAACTTTTTATGAATTCTTGCCGATAACAGACCAATACAAATATTAATTTACAACTGTTCAATGATAAATTCCGCAAATTAGATAGTTTATTGACGACTGTATCAATTGTATGAAAAATTTTTTGTATTTTATCGAAATTGTTTTATTAAGTTTTTCGCGATATTTTGCCGCAATTACGAAATATCGGCAGATAAATGCTGAACATTTGTTGTAAACAAAATTTTAATTAAAAAAAAATAAATAACTACAAGACCCGTTTTATAAAATACACATCGCACAACAAATTTCGACAACAATGAATAATGACATATTCAGTAAAACTTGCTTGCCGATAAATAAATAAACGACTCAAACCGAAAATTAAAAATAAAGAGCAGTTTAAAATTATCCGGCAATTTTTAATTTATCGTCAAGCTGCATTTTAATTGAGTGAAGAATATATAGTGAAGAATATATAATTGAGAATTATTGTACAAAATTTGGCTAATATATTTAATTTTTTTTCGTAAAATCAAAATCAAAAAATTACATAAATTGGCGTCATTGACGTAAATAAACGTTCCTCAAACGTCATAGAAAGGTGCTGCAAATGGTTCTTTTAAAAAATCATTTGGATAGAAATGTAATTGGTAATATCAGAAATAATTTTGGTTATCGCAACCGTTTTAAAACCCCTCTTGAACGATCTCACATGATTGATCCCTCCTCTGTGATGCGTTTTACGCATCCGTTACCATTCGGCGCAATATTACATGATAACGGCGTACAATTTGTTGTCGTAAGCCGTCTTGCGCGTTCGATGAAATTGCTGCTTTATGATAAAGCCGAAGACTTAGAACCGTCGGATATAATTAATTTTAATCACAATGATAGCCGATGGGGACATGTTTGGTCGCTTTTTGTGCATGGTTTAAAGGCAAAGCAGTTATATCATTTTCAAGCAGACGGTCCGTTTGAACCTGAACGCGGTTTGAGATTCGACGGCCGTGCGAGATTGATTGACCCTTACGCCAAAGCGTTGTACGGTGATTTCTTACCGTCATCTGACGGCATTGTCCGGCCGCCCAAATGCGTAGTAATTGATGACGACGATTTCGATTGGCGGGGCGACAAACATTTACGTTACGATTTATCGAAATCGGTAATTTATGAATTGCATGTCAAAGGATTCACGGTGTCGGAATCTAGTGAAGTGCAGTATCCCGGAACGTATCTCGGTCTGATTGAAAAAATTCCGTATTTGAAAGATTTGGGAATTACAGCCGTTGAGCTAATGCCGATTCACGAATTTCCTACAAATGGTTCAAACGGATTCGAATCGAAAATAAAAAATTATTGGGGCTACGATTCGATGGCGTTTTTCTCGCCGCATCGAGGTTACGCTTACGGGAAAGAACCCGGCGCACAAGTTCGTGAATTTAAAGAGATGGTTCGGGCGTTTCATCAAGCTGGAATTGAGGTTATTCTTGACGTCGTTTTCAATCACACTTGCGAAGGAAATGAAAACGGTCCGACTTTAAGTTTCAAAGGACTTGACAATCAAATTTATTACATGCTTGAACGCGGACAATATTATAAAAATTTTAGCGGCTGCGGTAATACCGTAAATGGTAATCATCCGATTGTCCGTGAATTGATTTTTAATTGTTTGAGACATTGGGTTCACAATTATCATGTTGACGGGTTCCGTTTCGATTTAGCGTCGATATTGAGTCGTGATCAAATGGGCAACTTGCAAGCGAATCCTCCGATTATCGAAACAATATCCGAAGACCCGCTTTTAGCAGATACGAAAATTATTGCTGAAGCATGGGATGCCGCTGGTGCTTATCAGGTTGGTTCTTTTGGATCGTATGGATTCGGCTCGCAAAGATGGGCTGAGTGGAATGGTAAATTTCGCGATGATGTAAGACGATTCTGGCGCGGCGACCAATGTATGACCGGCGCACTAGCAACAAGACTTACAGGCTCAAGCGATTTATATTCACACAGCGGCAGAGGACCGCAATGCAGTATAAATTTTGTTACAGCACACGACGGATTCACAATGAATGATCTTGTTTCGTACAATTACAAACACAATGAAGATAACGGAGAACAAAATCGGGACGGCGAGAATAACAATTGCAGCTGTAATTACGGAATTGAAGGACAAACAAATGCTGCTGAAATCTGTGCCGTGCGTAACAGACAAGTAAAAAACATGTTGGCAACGTTGCTTTTGAGTCAGGGAGTTCCAATGTTATCGCAAGGGGACGAAGTAAGACGAACTCAAAAAGGAAACAATAATGCTTATTGTCAAGACAATGTTATTTCATGGTTTGATTGGAGACTGTTAAAAAAATATTCAGGATTACGCCGATTCGTGCGGGGATTGATTCAATTTCGCAAACATGAAATTACTATTCGGCAGCCGCACTTCTTAACAGGACAACCAAAAACTCCCGGAGCATTACCTGATATAAGTTGGTACGGCGCACAAGGCGGAATCATGCATTGGAATGCCGCTTTGGATAGAAGTTTAGTATGTTTGTTAGCCGCTACACCGCCGACTATGGAACACGAAGGATCGAGATATCATATCTTGATGATGTTTCATGGCGGATGGGAAACAAGAGATTTTTATTTTCCAGCTGTTTGTCAAAATTTCAATTGGAGACTCTTTATAGATACTGCCGCCGAAGAACCAAACGAGCTATTCGCAGACGGAAACGGACCTAGACCAAATTTGAAAGTTCCGTTAAAATTTATTCCCCATTCAATGAGAGTATATTTAGCTGAAGTCAACGAATAACAAACGACAGTAATTTTTTCAGTAGGAATATTTCAGCAGGAATATTTCAGTAGTAATTTTTTCAGTAGGAATATTTCAGTAGGAATATTTGTTTTTAGAAGTTATCTAAAACTTTATTTTTCACCTTATTTTTCCGAACTAAACAATCTTAATAACCAAAGAGAACACACATCAACCTTATTATCTCATCAACAAATTATTTTCAACGATAAGGTTAGTTTTAAAATTCGTAACCCTCAAAAAAAAGTTGAAAAACAAAGAATCCGCTGATATATTATTTCAGTAGTAAATTTTAAATCAAAGTTTAACCATTTAGTTATATAAAAAGTAAAAAGATGGCTAAAAGAGAATTATTAGTTGATCCGATTCTTTATGATGTTAATCGGTCTATTTTTGGAATAGATGAAATACGGCTTTACAATTCGCAACGCTTTGAAATGGAACAATTGACAGGAATATTATATGAGAGTTTCGACATGAAAGCTGTTGTTGGTTATCTCGATGCAACTGATTCGAGTTTTTGGGTAAGAGGACACATGCCGGATTTTCCTATAATGCCCGGTGTAATTATGTGTGAATCTGCTGCACAATTGATAAGTTATTTTGTGAACAAATATAACTTAATGCCCGATTCGCTGCTTGGTCTAGGCGGAATAGACAATGCAAGATTCAGAAATTCAATTAAAATCGGTGATCGGCTTGTTATTCAGGCGAAGTTGATACATTACAAAAAAATACTAATTATAGCTGATTTCGTAGGTCTTATCGGCGGCAAAATCGCTTGTGAAGGAACCATTAAAGGCGTGCCGATATAAAAATCGTAATCGTAATATGAATTTCTAAAAAATAAATTAACGGTAATATATACTTTTCACACTTTAAATTTCGGTATTCGTTTTAAACTTAAATCGCTCTTGCAGGGCGAAAACATAGACAAATTTTTGACTCAAAAACAAGTTGTAGTTATTAAAAAATATTGCAATGTTTATTGACAATATTTTCAATTAAAAAATAAAAAACGAATGTAATATATCAGTGGAATAATTTATTTTTTTGCGGGATCGCGGTCGTCTCGACCGCATCTTTAGGCGTTTTTTGTACAAAAAGGATGCAGGCGGGACGCCTGCGTTCCCGACTAAAATATTTTTTAGTAATTCACTTAAATTTAAAATCTAAAATTACAAAATCTGATTTCTCTGTGTTCTCTGTGTCCTCTGTGGTTAATAAAACAATTATTCCACTGAATATATTACCAAATTTTTCATTTCATTTTTTTTCGTCTATTTCGATTTTTCGTTATTATTATTATTGGACTTGACATAGTCAATGATTACGGTTATATTTCGCCCCCAAAATATTTGTAACCGTTTTTGTTTTTTAATAATTATGAAATACAAAAATCTAAAACTTTAAATCTAAACTTTGTAACTAAACAAAAACAAGAACAAAAAATAGTAATATTAATCAGTAGAATTTTTTTTGACTCAAGATTCATAATTGAACAGATCAAAAATATTGAAACCATAAAAATATATAGATAACAGAATGACAGAAAAATATAAACATTGCTGAAAATGCTGTTCCGTTTATAACTGTTATAACTGTTCTTTTTCTTTTCAATGTTTTCAATGCTTAACAAAATTCTATTGAAATGTTACATTTTTGAAATCTCACTTTTAAACTTAAACTCACACAAAAAAATCACACAAACATATTCAATTTAGAGACAACATTATTTTTTATTCAACTCAACTTGAATATTTCAACTCAACCTTTTAACTTTCAACCTCTCAATATAAAAATGAAAAATAAAAAACAATATTCACGCCGTAATTTTTTACAAAGTACACTTACGGCAGCATCGGTTGGTATTGCAATTCCGGCATTTATTCCGCGAGACGTTTTCGCCGACCGTACAATTAATCGTCCGGGCGCAAATGATCGAATAGGTATTGCTGGAATCGGTATCGGAAGACAAGGCGGTGCCGTATTCAATTCGGTCGCAAACGATAAACGAACATCAGTTATTTGTGTTTGCGACGTTTGGAAAAAACGAGCTGACAACGTTGCATCAAAATATAAACTTTCCGCCGATTCCGCTTACCAAGATTACCGCAAAGTAATCGATAATAAAAACGTCGACGCAATAGTTACAGCAACACCAGAACATTGGCGGTCTCTTATTTGTGTCAACGCTGCACTTGCAGGAAAACATCTTTATGTCGAAAAACCGATAACACTAACAATTGAAGACGGTATTCTCATGCGAAAGGCAGTTCAAAAAACTGGTATCGTTTTTCAATGCGGCAGCATGCAGCGATCAGATGTTAAAAATTATCTTGCATGTCAATTTATACGAGAAGGCAAACTCGGCAAAATATCGCAAGTGATAGCTGCAAATTACGAAACGCCATGGCTTTGCGATCTGCCCGCCGAACCTGTTCCCGAAGGTCTCGATTGGAATTTGTGGTGCGGTCCAACTGAACCTGTTCCCTTTAATCAACAACTTTTTGTTCCTCGCGGTAATCCCGGTTGGTTATCTTTCCGTAATTACTCCGGCGGCGAAATGACCGGTTGGGGAACTCACGGTTTCGACCAAATTCAATGTGCACTCGGAAAAGATGAAACAGGTCCTGTTGAATTTCTTGTCGAAGGCGAAAAATTAGAACTTCCAACTTACGATAAACCGGAATCAGCCAAACGCGGTAATGAGATTTGTTCTAAACCGAATCTTTCATATCGTTATGCCGACGGTATCACCGTAAAACTTGCTAATGCAAATCGCGGCGGCGGAATTTTTATCGGTGAAAAAGGAAAAATTGAAATCTTTCGCGGAAGAATGACATCAAATCCAAAAGAACTTGCTGAAAATTGGCTGCAAGAAAACAAAAATTTCAAATTGCCAAGTCATACTAAAGATTGGATAAATTGTATTTACGACGGAAAGAAAACTATCGGTAATCTCGAAACAGGAATTCGTACAGCTGCAATTTGTCATATCCTTAATATCGCCCGTTATCTCGGACGTAACCTAAAATGGGATCCGCAAAAAGAAGAATTTATCGGAGATAATGAAGCAAACACTTGGCTAAAACGCGAACACCGAAAAGGATTCGAACAACCTATCGTTTCGTAGCATTTCATTACATTGACGTTAATACATTGGACGTTAATATGAGATGTCTTTAATAATTCAATTTTGGTAATATATCAGAGGAAAGTTTTTTCAAGTTACAGTAAAATCACAACAGTAGAAATCACATCAGTAGAGACGCAATACCGGCGGCTCTACTGATATATTATCAAATTTTATTTTTTGATGAATATTTTTAGAAAAGAATAGAACATAAACAAATGTATATTATTCAACCTCATTATCATGCGATAGCACGAACGTGTCAGGATTATGAGCGTATGTCTCAAAGCGGAGTAGTTGCAGTTGCGGAGCCGGCATTTTGGGCAGGTTTTGATCGTGATTATGCCGGCACTTTTTTAGATTATTTTAAACAGATTAGCGAATTTGAACCAACACGTGCAGCTGATTACGGTATAAAACATTTTTGTTGGATTGCAGTAAATCCGAAAGAAGCAGACAATTTAGATGTAGCTCGTGAAGTATTGAAAGAAATACCAAAATTACTTGATAAACCGACCGTTCTTGGAATCGGCGAAACCGGATTGAATAAATCAAGCAAAAATGAAATCGAAATAATGGAAGAACATATCGAGTTGTCAATTAAATATGATCAATTGCTTTTAATTCATACGCCGCATCTTGCTGATAAATCTATTGGAACAAAGATAATTCTTGATGTTCTTCATAATCGCCGTAATGAGATCAATCCTGAAAAAGTTTGGATTGATCATGTAGAAAATCACACGATACAAGCAGTCAAAGATGCAGGATATTGGTATGGTTTTACGCTCTATCCAATAACAAAATGTTCAATCAACAGATGTGTCGATATGATTGAACGTTATGGAACAGAGCGTCTATTAGTAAATTCATCCGCAGATTGGGGACCAAGTGATCCAATGCTCTTACAGCAAGCGATTATCGAATGTCAAAGACGCGGACATTCAAGAAACGAAATCATAGAAATTTTTCATAACAATCCTGCAAAATATTTAGGACAATCAGAAAAATTCAAAATCAAACCAATTCGCATCATTGAACTTGATTAAAATTTTGAATAACAACTATCTTTGTAATATATCAGTGGAATATTTTTTTATTAACCACATAGGACACAGAGAGATCAGATTTTGTAATTTTAGATTTTAGATTTTCAATTTAATTGAATTACTAAAAAATATTTTAGCTGGGAACGCAGGCGTCCCGCCTACATCTTTTTTGTACAAAAAACGCCTCAAGATGCGGTCGAGACGACCGCGTTCCCGAAAAAAATAAATTATTACACTGATATATTACAATTTTTCGTAAAATTTCTCAGAGGTTTCAAATTAATTTTTAGCCAACCTTATTTTTAC
>JAITKS010000422.1 GCA_031278315.1 Planctomycetaceae bacterium
TTCTTTCTCTGTGTTCTCTGTGTCCTCTGTGGTTAATAAAGTTTTTTGGTGAATAGTCCCTAGCGGGACTTCTTGATAGTTAGCTCTTTTTCGTGTATTTCGTGTTTAAAAATTACAAAAAATTTGAAAAACAATTATTCCGCTGAGATATTACTAAATTTTTATTCATTTGAGTTTTTTAGAATTTATCTGATGGAATTGGTGATTGAGGAGAATACAAAAAAACTTCAAGAAACTTGGGATGTCCGTAATGGGATTTTCCGAATCTTCCCTCGTATCGACAATGTTTATCAATCCAATCACGGGTTTTCTTATCCAAAGAAAGATAATGTTCCTGCTGTATAATAATCCAAGAACGTGAATGATTAGATTTTTCTTTATTTTTATCTTTATTGATTTCGTCGAACAAATATTGTAAGTATCTGTGAATATCTTTTATCGGCAGCATGTCATCGGGAAAATAATAATCGACTATTTCAGATTGGTGCTGATAAAACAATTGATCGCCCGTTTGCCAATGCTTTTTAATATACTGACACACAGTCCGAATGTCGTAACGTTTTCCGTCTTTATAATAATTGTTTAAATCAGTAATATTCAGTAACACCATAAAACAACACCAAATCATGCCGCACAACCAACCATATCGTCCATTCGATTGAGTAAGTAATTGACCAATATGACTTATAAATAAAGCAAGAATCACAAGAAACGGAAACGAAAAAATAAAACCATACCAAGGATAAAAAACTATTTTCAATGGAAGCAAAAAAATTGCAGAACCGCAAGCCAAAGCACAAAACAACCAATAGCCCCAACCAGTCTTACGAATATGCAACAACACAAAAATCCACGCAGGAACACACAAAATAAGATAAGATTGTCCAAAAGTTGACGCAAATGTTAAAACAGAATCTATCGGTGATACTCTCCAGATCATATCATAAGCATTCCACGATTTAGTAAGCGGCATAATATGAAACCAAAAAAACAGAAGTAAAACTATCGACCAAATACCCAAAATCAAAATAATCCTATAAGGAATTTTTGACAGAAATAATTTCGTCTTTGTTTCAATATTCGATTGATTGATATTCGATTGATTGGAAAAAAAGAAATCGATCAATAATCCGCCCAGAAGTATTCCCCAAACGATACCGCTCAATGAATGTGTCAATATCATAATGAGCGATACCGGTACTAATATCCATGCTGCAGCAACAGATTTTTTCATTGCAACATGACCTCCCAATAGAAATGCAATTTCAATAAATAAAAACGCCTGACTATAAAATCGTCCAAACTGACTGTGATTATTGTGATCTGGCGATAATAAAATTAAAAAGGCAAGAATGAAACTAGCAGAAAAACCAAATAATGATCGCCCCAAAAGAAAAGCAATGCCGACACTAAACGACCCCATTACCGCCATAAAAACTCGTGAACCAAACTCATCCTCACCGCATAAACGATAATCAAGCCAATGAACAAAATGAGCAACAAAAATCAATCGCGGAAGCCGATAAAATTGAGATTTCTCCGGATCAGGATGATTACAAGAATGATCTTTTATAGATTCCGGTAACGGTTGATTTTCAAAAAGTGACCGTGTCTCAATTTGTGTCGCAATCTCATCGATATCAAAAGACCATTCACCAAGTTTGTAAAACCGCAAGCCCAACGCTAGTACAATCAAAATAATCGTAATTATGATATTTTGAGATAATATACTTAACGAAAAAAAAGGTTTGAATTGCATCACCATTTAAATCCTGAAAAAAGTGAAATTAGTTTGTTATTTAAAAAGCGGAGATTACTTTTCCGATGTTTGTAAAAATTAATGTAACGTTAATTTTATTTTGATCGATATTGTATAATTGTTCGATAGCTTTTCGGTATGCTTTCATTTGATCTATGTGAGTGAGTTTACGATTTTTTAGAAAATCTTCTTCGCTAAT
The DNA here is from genome assembly GCA_031278315.1 of Planctomycetaceae bacterium. Taxonomy (GTDB): domain Bacteria; phylum Planctomycetota; class Planctomycetia; order Pirellulales; family Thermoguttaceae; genus WRKP01. The sequence continues at coordinate 1,959 of JAITKS010000422.1, forward strand.
ATCATTTCCTTTTCGATCTGTTTTGAAATCTATAATTTCAATATTTATGACTTCGCCTGAATTGCGTTCTACTACGAGCCGATCAATTGAACCTCGTATTAAATCAGCTTTCTTATCTTTTTTGTTTAGTACAATAAATCGTCTTTCGTGTTGTACTTCGACATCTGTACTTTTGTATCTTGGTCTCGACAATGCTGCTCGAATCTCCGATTTTGCACAAGCTTCAACAAACGATCTAATAACCGTATTAACGTCAATATTCAACTCTTTTTTCTTCACGCCTACGCAGCCTTCTTTTCGTATAACTTCGTCAATTATTTCATGTAAAAAGTCTTGATCAATTTCTGTATCATTCAACCAAGTTTCTCGTTTTAACCAATTTTCAAAACACGCATGAATCATTTTACCCCATAACATTGCAATCTCTCTATTAAACTTGAATCTGCCGTCAACACTACCGCTAATATGATCAATACCAATATGATCCGTATCGATAATTTTATCGACCGTAATTAAATCTGTTTCTTGTTCTGTAGTCTCTTTGCTGTCTTCAGATTTATACGTCGATGGCGTTATTCGTTGCAGCAGACGATATTTTTTACGGCTTGATAAAATGTTACCAATGATAATTTTTTCAGTATCAGCGTCAACCTCATTAGAATCTAATATTGATTTTGTGATCTCAAATTCTTTTGTTTGTTGTTTATACCAATTAACATTACCCGATTCGTACAAAATAGTTGAATCAGAATTTTCTATATTATCTGCGTGATTTGTATTTCCTGTTAATTGTAAACCTGCTTGCAGCACACCTGCAAAAGTTGCCGGTAGTTTAACAGATTCTTTTTTCGATTTAGCAGATTCTTTCGCCGATATAGATTGCTTTTTCGGTTTAATAATCATCACGAGTTCATGAATTGCACGTGTCATCGCAACATACAAAACCGAAAGCGATTCTTTAACGTTACCATCGATATAATCTGAAAACGCTCTGCGGTATTTATCAGGTTGCTCCGGTAAAAGAGCTTTCGTATCTTTGTCGAGATATTTTATTACAAGCTCAATATCTGCTGTAGCATTGGGACGACCAGCAATAAAAGGCGGCGTTTTGTTGCTTTTAGAAAGATTACCATTGAGATCAGGAAGTACAACAATATCGAATTGCATTCCCTTTGATTTGTGGATTGTCATTATTCTGATGTTATCAGTTACACTTGGATTACCAATTTTCGTACTGTTGATCATTGCGATAAATTGTTTCGTCCGTACACCAACGGCATCCTCTTGAAATTGATAAGCCAACTCTAATAACTTTTCTAAACGTTGATATTCTCGTTGATTGCAAGACGGAGCAAGAATTTCAACAAAACGTTCAATTACTTTTCCGTATCCTTCTTCCATTATTTTGCGGCGTAGATTTAATGCAGCATTAGCAGCAAGCCAATCGTCATCGTGTTTGTGCAAACCGATCTCATCCGACAAAGGCGAATTGACAAGATGAAATCTTGCCGCGCCGTCGTCAGGATGATCTGCAAGTTTCATAGCCGACAATACGCATTGTACTGCCGCCGAATCGGTAATTGTGCTGCCGCCTTCTTCACTGACACTAACATTACGGCGTCGAAATTCATTCATCAAACCGGCAATCTCTGTATTTTTCGTAACAAGAATTCCTATTGAACAATTAGGGTGATTTTCGTTTATCTCAATTATTCGGTCAACAACATAACTCGCATAACCTACAGGAATTACATCGTCGCCGTTGTCGATAGATTTTTCGTTTGTTTCGTCTGATATTTCGAGTTCGATATTGTCGTATATGTTATTCGGTGCGGTTTCGAGCAAGCAATATCCGTCTAATTCGGTTCGTGCGGTTTCGTGATGTTTCATCAAATTTTGCCATGAATGGGCAGCTTTAGGAAAATCTTCCAAAGCTGCATTTGTGCCGATATTTTCAAACACTTGATTCACGGTGTCGATTACGGATTGACAACTGCGGTAACTTTTCATCAAGTCAGTTCTTTCTATATTAGATGTAACAGAATTTATTTCGTTAAATATTTCTGCAACTCCGCCTCGCCAACCGTAAATTGCTTGTTTGGCATCGCCTACGCATAAAAAAGTATTGTCTGAAGTATTGTCCGAAGTACTGTCTGATTTTGTAACATAATCAACAAAAGGCGCAAGTATATTCCATTGTGATTTAGATGTATCTTGAAATTCGTCAAGAAGCAAATGATTAATTTTTGAATTCGTCCGATGTAAAATTGATTTGAATAAATACTTAAATTCAGAACTATCTGCAGTATATGATTTGAATAAATTACCGATTCGATTAGTAATATCGTCGAATTGCATAACTTGATTTCGGGTTATTAATTTATTGTAATCATCTGCAATTAGGTCGAATAATTCACGCATTGCTATTGTTATGCCTACGATTTTATTTAACTCGACAGCTTTAGCATGAACAATAAATTTACGCAGCGATAGAAGTAAATTATCTTCGATCGGTTTACTGTAATATTTATTTTCGTTTGTGATTACTTTTTGTACCATTGTGTTGTGTAGAAATTTCATCCAGTCGTTTTTACTAATGTATTGAAGAAGGCTGCGTCGGGTTTTTTCAAAATTAGAATCTGTTTTTCCGTTTTTTGATTGAGGTAATTCGGCATACTGCAAGAGATCGATTGCAGCGGTAATTTCGTTAGGTTCGAGTTCTTTTGACAGCAGTTCGGAATTGTCCCACGCTTGAGGAGATGAGTTACGGACAAGAGGTAAAAGCTCGTGTGATAATTCACGTAACTTTTTTGTAACGTTAATATCTTGATCGCCTTGTTGAATAGCGAGCATAATTTTTCGTGCGTTATTTTTCTCCGAGTTTTCGAGAACATTATGAATAGCAGTGTTAATAATTTTTTCAAAATCGTTTTCAGAAATTATTGACCAACCCGAAGGAAAACCGAGTTCAAGAAAAAAAGTAGAAGCGATTCGGCTGAAAAAAGAGTCAAGAGTACAAATTCTAACTTTATAAAGATTTCGGACAAGTTTAGCAAGTGAGTTAAATAATCTTTTGTTGATATAATCTTGATTTTTTGACTTAGCCTTAACTTCTTCCGGCATGAGATTTCTCAAATTATTAAATTCGCTGACGTTTCCGGAAAGAGCGTTAGCAAGACGGTTAAGAATACGGTCAGTTATTTCGCCGGCTGCTTTTCGTGTGAACGTAGATGCGACTATGGTATCGACATCGAAAGATTTATTTACGTCGATTTCTTTGAATAAAATTTTCAAGAAATTATTACTAAGCTGCATAGTTTTACCGGAACCTGCAGACGCTTGAATTACGATATTCGGCATGATATTGTTGGGAGATATTTTTTGAGAATTGGTTATATTGTTTTATGTTTTTTTGTTTTTAATCTGTTTTTAATTCATTGGTATATTATGAATATTCTATTGCAATATTATTCGCCGGTTATTTCAAGTTATTAATCATTATTTAAAAGATACTATTGCTTCAACTGGACAGTGATCGCTTGGCCAAAATCCATTGTATTTTGTACGGATAATTCTTGACGAAATTGTTTTTATATTTTTTGTAACGAAAATATAATCAATTTTTTCTTTGCCGGTTTGTTCTTTAAATCCGTTGAATGTTCCTATATCATTTTCATCTGGATTGGCAGCTCGAAAGGTATCAATCAAAGCTAAGGGCGGTTTTATATCGATATTATCTAATTTCATTACTTCACCTTGCATAAATCGAATTGTTTGACTTTTTTCTCCGCAATTTAGATCACCCATAAATATGAGCGGAACATTTTTTTCTTTTTGATTTGCGATCCAATTCATAATTTGTTTTGCAGCTTTTTGTCTTGCTTTTTCGCTTTTGTGATCATAATGAGTATTAGCAACGTAAATTTTTTGTCCTGTTTTTTGTCCATTTTTCAATTCGTGAAATAATCCAAAGGTTACGCATCGTGTGCAGCCGGCGTCTTTATCTGTTTTCGATCCTGCAACATTTGGCGTATCTGACAGCCAGAAAGTTCCTTTTTCGTTATCGTCTATTTTCCAGCGATCTTGATTCCAAAGCAGCAACATTGCTTCACCGGCGTTTGGTGTTTTTTCGCGTGAAAGCCAAATCGAATTATATAAATTCATTTTACTTACGATATAGTCAACTTGATTAAATTTCTGACGCGGACTAACTACAGCTTCTTGAAAACCGATAAAATCATAAGTTCCGCCGTTACCGGATTTACTTTGAATTACATCTAACACGAAATCTTTACGATTCTCCCATGAGTTCTTACCGTCTTTTGCCGAAGATAAGCGAATATTAAAAGTAAGAATATTGATCGGAAGTTGCTCCTCAGCAAATAAAACCGATGACGTAAATAGCATCAAGATAAAAAATAATCTACAACACATTTTAAACTTTTCTCTCCTAAATTTTGGGTTTGAACTGTAATTGATAACACGATACATATTTTTTTTTGAGATTATGAAACTCACGAAAAAACAAAATACATGAAAATTTTTATTTCATATATTTTTTTTGTCTATTTCGTTTTTCTGTTTTTTTGACAGGATTACAAGATTACAGGATTGACAGGATTTTTCAAGCTCCAGCCTTATGCTGAATCATACGGTTAATAAAGTGTCGTCCTTAGCGGGACTTGATAGGTTAGGTTATAGCGTGTGATTCACGCATAAAAATAAAATAGCCCTGAAAGGGCGATCGGATATTGGATCAAATATGGTTAATTGTCTGAACTATGATTTTTGTGATTTGTATGATTGAAATGATTTTTTAAATCACGAAAATCACGAAAAAGAGGAATTGTTTATGATTTTGTTTTTTAAACACGAAATATCACGAAAAGGAGATAGTTTATAATTTTCGTGTTTTTCGTGTTTTAAAATTTAAACGAAAATATCAGGATTTTTGTTTTTTAATCTTTTAAAATTTTCACAATAATTATTTTACGTTTTCACAAACAACGATATATTCGTATAACATTGTATTCATTGTTTTTCCGCATTTATTGGTTGGTGAATTTTTACTCGGCATGACTTTATTACTAATAGCACGCTCGTAAGTGATCAGATGTTTGAAACCGTTTTCTTCAAATTTTTCGGCAATAAATTGGTCTGTCGGCAGTAGCACTTGTTTGACCGTTCTGTTGCCGACAACATAAATTACCTTGCCTCGCCGATTCACACTCTCTGCAACTTTTTGTATAGAATATTTTAAGTCCTTGTAAAACGCGGAAACATCTAATGCTCTTTTATAGTCAATTTTAGCGATTTGTGTAACATAGTCTGCAATAAGTCCTTCTGAAATAATATATCCGCTTTTTCCGCCGCCCATTAACATTTGATCTATTTTTCGTGCATTTTTAATTCCAAACCACTCATTGGAAAATGTTGAAAATTGTCCGTAAGCTACCGTGGTTCGACTGTCTCCATAAGGCGGACTCGTTAACACAACATCAAACAATTTATTTTGCGGTCGAAAAGCCGACACATATACTTTTACCGTTGCCGCTGCCAATCGGGGAAAATAAAAATTTGTGTATAAATAAATCGTGTCCTCAAGCTTCTTAAAAAAAACTCCAATAACATCAGGATTAAAATTAAGTATATCCTCCGATTTCATTCGGTAAAGTTTAAATTCACTGTTCCGTGTATAAGAACACTCGCGTACCGTTTCAGAAAAAGGGATAAAAAAGAAATCCCGAATACTCTCATTTTTAATTCCATCAATAAAATACTTAATTGCACTCAAATTGCCAATAACCTCTTGGGAAAACCAAAATTCAATATTAGTAACAGACGGTCTTTGTAGTTTTTTTATATTGCTTTCATCTTTCAGAAATTCATAAAGATCATTTCGGAAAATCAGACGCGTTTCAATAATTTCCGGTATTGATATTTTTGTAAATTTTACTTTCGATATTAATACCGCAAGCGGATTTATGTCATATCCCTCCATTTCCTTCAAACCACATTCCAACCCGCTCGCAAACGACGATCCTGAACCACAATAAGGATCAAGCAGAGTTCCCTTTGAAATCTTAAATTCTCTTAAAATATCAATTCCAATTTGAGGTAACATTGTCGCCGGATACCTATGCAAATTCGGATAAACCGACGCATAAGACTGACCTAAATAATCGTATTGATAATTTCTGACAACTTGATATTTCATAATAAAAATTTATTAACATACTCGGGAAGACTTGACATCCTCGCAATAAATTCCGTATCAATATTTTTCGCTATAAATGATTGATCAAAAAACTTGAACATTCCCCTGTTCTGCGGATTATTTATTTCGTTATAAAAATTTACTGTCGCAAAACAAACCAACGGATTTGTAGGCGGATTATAGGAAATATTGTATTTTTCTTTTATATTACAATTTTCCGATGTTGCAATTTCCATTAAAAGTTTCCATTTATAGGTCTGACCGGCTCTTTCACGTAAAGAAGTTTTTAACGATAAAATCATACTTTTTTTTAACGAATTATCAGTATTCAATGAATAAATAACTAAATCACAATCCGGTTTTTGTGTTTCGCCGTCAACATTGATCGTTAAAATCTCTTTAATCAAAGGAACCGTTGCCGGTTTACTTGTTATAAAAATATTTGCGTCAATATTCCCCAATTCTTTGTTTCTCAAAAATGTATAAATAATCGTCTGCGTAAAGGAATTTCCGGCAATAACTTTTATTGCCTGTTTTTCGTCCTGTATTTCTCCTTTTGCTTTTCTAATAGCAAGATATTTATCGACATATTTTTCGGCTTCACAAAGGATATTATAAATTTCGTCAAACACTTTTTTGTAAGCGTCTTGTTGTTTCAATTTTGATTGTTGAACGAAATTTTCAATCAATTCAATGGTTTTTTTCATGTAAGGCGTTTCTTTAATAGCGTCCATGATTTTTCGTTCTGATCTTGTCAATTCGTACATTTTATCAGTGATTGTTTTAGGTTTATCTAAAAGGTTGAATGACCATATTATTTAATTTTCTAATTCTAATTCAATGTTTTTTGTTCGATCAATTTTCTAGTAAGAATACACGATGTCTTGTGTCGTTTAGCACTTTAATATTGTTACATTACTTGTTTCGTCAAGTGTCCATGAGATTTTTTCATCCCACGATAATTCTTTCGATTGAGGACGACGATCAAAAATAATAAGATAAGTCGGTG
>JAITKS010000452.1 GCA_031278315.1 Planctomycetaceae bacterium
TGTTCAGAAGCCGAGAATTTAAGAATTATTGGTTCGATACCGGTACACCAACATTTTTGATCGACTTGATCAAAAAACGTAATGATCTTGAAATATTCTTGCAGCCTGTTTATGCGAGCGGAGCAGTTTTTAGTAGTTACGATTTGGAACGTCTTGAAACGATTCCGCTTCTTTTTCAAACTGGTTATTTAACGATCAAAGCTATCACTCGTGAAGCGAACAGACCGACATATCAACTTGAACCTCCTAATCTTGAAGTTCGTGAGGCGTTTATTGATCATTTGTTCAAAGTTTACACTGACCTGCCGATAGAAGAAATGACGCGTTTACATGTTACTATGCGTCATCAAATCCAAACGTGTGATTCCGAAGGATTGCAACAAAATTTGAAGTCAATGATTGGGCGAGTACCTTATCAGTTGCATATCGAACTTGAAAGATATTATCATTCACTTTTGCTTGTTTGGTTAAATTTTTTGGGTTTTAAGGTTCAAAACGAAATCTCAACTAATGTCGGTCGTATAGATGCGGTTTGGAAATTGTCTGACGTAACGGTTGTGATCGAGGTCAAATACAGTACCGATAAATCTCTTGACAAATTATTAACTGAAGCGTCACAACAAATTCATGATCGCAAATATTACGAATCTTATCTAACTGAAACAAATAAAATTATTCTTTTATCGATTGCTTTTTCAGGAAAAGAAATCGGTTGTAGAATGGAAACAATTAACAATAACAATTAATTTAAAATTGTAATGTTGACAGCTTGAATTGAAAATTTAAGTTCGAGCAGTTTACAGTATTCGATCAAATTACTAATTTTTCTTTTCGATTTTTGCCCAGCTGTCGCGTAAAGATACGGTGTGGTTGAATACGGGTTTATCTGGGGTGGAATCAATATTATCTTTGCAGAAATAACCGATTCGTTCAAATTGAAATCGTTGTTCGGGGGCGGCGTTTGATAAACTTGGTTCGAGTTTAGCGTCGTGAATTATTTCAATTGCGTGTGGATTTAGGTATGCTTTATAATCTGTTGGGTCTTGTGGATCATCTGGATTTTCTTTTAGAAATAGTCTTTCGTACAATCTGATTTCGGCGTTTATAGCATTATTTACGTCAACCCAATGAATAGTCCCTTGAACTTTTCGTCTATCATCAGAAGTTCCGCCTCTTGTTGTTGGATCGTAGGTACATCGAACTTGTGTTATATTTCCGTTTGTATCTTTATCGAATCCAGTGCAAGTTACGTAGTAAGCGTATCGGAGCCGAACTTCGCGTCCGACGGATAATCTGAAATATTTTTTTGGCGGATTTTCCATGAAATCATCGTTTTCGATATACAAAGTTTTTGAGAATGGAATCATTCGAGTGCCGTCAGTTTCGTTTTCGGGATTATTGATTGCTTCAATTTGTTCGGTTTGATTGTCGGGATAATTTTCGATCAGCAGTTTAATTGGATGTAAAACCCCCATTCTGCGTAAAGCGTGTTTATTTAGGTTTTCGCGAATTGCGTTTTCGAGTTTAATTACATCGATATTGCTATTCATTTTAGCGACACCGATTTCACGGCAGAAAGCTCTTATTGCTTCGGGTGTGTAACCGCGTCGTCTAAAACCGCAAATTGTTGGCATAAGCGGATCGTTCCAACCTGTTGTTAATCCGCTTTTTACCAATTCAAGGAGTTTACGTTTACTCATTACTGTATAGGTTAAATTCAGTCGTGCGAATTCGTATTGATATGGCCGCCAAATATTATCAAGATTATCGAGAAACCAATCGTATAACGGGCGGTGATGTTCAAACTCGAGAGTACAAATTGAGTGAGTGATATGTTCAATTGAGTCTTCTAATCCGTGTGCCCAATCGTACATTGGGTAGATACACCATTTGTTGCCTGTTCGATGGTGATTTGCTTTGATGATTCGATACATTACAGGATCGCGCAAGTTAAAATTTGGCGAAGCGAGATCAATTTTTGCGCGTAGAGTTAATTCTCCTTCGTTGAATTCGCCAGCTTTCATTCGTCTGAAAATATCTAGATTTTTATCGGGAGAAAATTCTCGGCCTTCGCTAGGCCGCATTGGAATTGATGGGGTGCCGCGATTATCGCGCATTTCATCGGGTGTTTGGTTACAAATGTAAGCTTTATTTTTTTTGATCAATTCTTCTGCCCAAGAGTACATTTGATCGAAATAATCAGATGCGTAACGTATTTGGTTTGACAAATCTTCGCCTGTTATCCATTGAACATCTTCGATTATTGATTCGACGTATTGGGTTTCTTCTTTTGAAGGATTAGTGTCATCGAATCGCAGGACGAACTCTCCGCCGTATTTCTTTGCCAATCCGTAATTTAGACAAATACTTTTTGCGTGACCGATATGTAGAAAACCGTTAGGTTCGGGCGGAAAGCGGGTAGCTATACGTCCATTGTTTTTTCCTTCTTTTAAGTCGTGTTCGATAATTTGTTCGATAAAATTTAGTCGAGTTTCTGAATTTTCGCTCATGTTTGTTTGAAAAAAATTTGTAATTTGTTTTAGACTGGTTTGTAATTGAATTGTTTATTTGTGATATTTGCTTATTTATTTGAAAGCAAGTTTTATTGAATATGTTTTTGTATTGTCGAAATTCATAATACGACATATATTCGTAATATGTTTTCGCATTGTCGAATGTGAAAGTGTGATGAGTATATCAAAAATCTTTCTTATATCAACAAAGTAAACACAATTAAAAATGTTAGATTATAAAAATATGTCTGATATATTACATTCCTCTAGCTTTTTTTCTTGCGGGTGAAAATTTCCAAACTGGACTCATTACTGTTGCATGTATTTCCTTAGCGAAATTTAACATGCCCTCAAATCCGGCTAATGCGATCTTTCGCTCATGATTGTGATCACAAAATCCTATGCCCATTTTAAACGCAATCGGCCGCTCTTTTACTCCCCCAATTAAAACGTCTGCCCCCTTCTCTAAAATAAATTTTGATAACTCCAACGGATTACTATCATCACAAATTATCGTTCCCTCTTTCGTAATTTCTTTCAAATACTCATAGTCTTCCGCAGTTCCCGTTTGAGATCCCACAACTACAGTTTCCATTCCTAATATCCGTAAAGCCTTGACTAACGAAAACGCTTTAAAAGAACCGCCCACATAAATCGCCGCCCTTCGACCCAAAAGATCACATTTGTACCGCTCTAATATCGGTAACAGTTTTGATACTTCATCTCTCACTAACATTTGAGTCCTTTTCATTATTTCACTGTCTCGGAAAAACTCTGCTACGTCATAAAGAGCTCGCGACATGTCCTCTATCCCAAAATATGAAACCCGAATAAACGGTATGCCATACTCCTCTTTCATCTTATTGGCAAGATACGTCATCGAACCCGAACATTGAACCACATTAAGTTTCGCTTGATGCGCCCGCTCTATCTCTTTGACTTTGCCGTCACCTGTTAAACACGCAACAATTTCTACTCCCATCCGCTTGTAATAATCTTTTATAATCCACGTTTCTCCAGCAAGATTAAATTCGCCCAAAATATTAATCGAAATATCAGAAACCAATGTTGATGAACTCTTACCCATAATTCTAAAAAGAGCTTCACACGCTGCCTTGTAACCATCCCGCTTCGTCCCCTTAAATCCCTCCGAATGTACGGCAATTACTGGTATTTTTCGCTCACTTTCAACACGCTTACAAACCGCATCAACATCATCTCCAATCAGCCCTATAATACACGTACAATAAACAAACGCAGCTGCCGGTTTATATCTGTCAATCAACTCACACAACACCGAATATAACTTTTTTTCGCCGCCATAAATCACGTCGTTTTCTTGTATATCGGTTGAAAAACTAATACGGTGTAACTCCTCACCGCTCGATAAAGAACCGCGAATATCCCACGTATAAGACGCACAACCAATCGGTCCATGAACAAGATGAACCGCATCTGCAACAGGATAAAGAACAACTCGCGAACCGCAAAATACACACGCACGCTGACTAACCGATCCCGCTGCACTCGCCTTGCCGCACTCTATCGAATATTCGTCAACACCTTTTTCAAAAACTTGAAGTTGACGCTCATTTAATATTTGTAACATTTTAAACCTGTACTTTCCCCCCAAAAAAATTAATGACAAATATCCTTTATTTTCAAGTTCTTTTAATGCGTTTGAATTAAATGCACTTCTGCACACCAATCAAAGATACACAAAATTATCTAAAAATATGAAAAAAAGAAATTGTAATATACTCTTCACACTTTAAATTTCGGTAATATATCAGCGGAATTTTTTTTGACAGCAGGATTACAGGATTGCAGGATTTACAGGATTGTGTTTAATTCGCATTTATTTTTTTAAACACGGCACACTCGAAAAAGCACGAAAAGCACGAAAAGGGGATTGTATATGATTTTCATGTATTTCGTGTTTAAAAAACAAACTATCCTCAATCCTGTCAATTCTCAATCCTGTCAAAAAAACAAAACTAAAGATGCAGTCGAGACGACCGCGTTCCCGAAAAAAATAAACTTAAAACCTTTGAAAAAATTCTACCGATATATTACGTTTATTCCGTAGCGTAAAGACACAAGGTTGTATCTCTACAGATCAGGTTTTATTTTTTGTAACGAAAAAAGGTAACCATTCACGCATAAAAATAAATTCGAATTTTACTACATTATTAATTCTACATTTTCTTCTTCTGCGTCTCTATCTTGTCTATCCATGAAAATTGAAAGGATTTTTAACAACAGATGTATTCCGCCTCGATATCCCATAATCGGTACATAAGATTGACCAATTCGATCATAAATTGGGAATCCGATACGTAACAAAGGTATGTCCATATCTCGGCAGATATACTTACAATATGTATTTCCCATTATTAGATCAGGCCGATTATTTTGTACGAGTTGATGGAACATGAACATATCACATTGTAAACCTGCTTTTACGATAACGTTTTCACCGCAAATTTCTTTTATTCGTTCTTCTAATTTTAGTTTTCCGGGCGGTGTTCCTGTCAAGACATGTAATACTTCCATTCCGGCATCTCTACAAAATTGTACCATCGATAACAGAATATCCGGATCGCCAATTAACGATACTTTTTTACCATACGTGTATTGACTCATGTCGCAAAGAATATCGACAAGTTGACCTCGATCTTTACGTAACGATTCCGGTACAGCTGCACCTGCAATTTTACGTAACATGTCAACGAATTTATCTGTTGCAGTTATACCGATAGGCAGATCAACGGCATTTACTGGAACTTTACATTGTGTATCAAGCAATCCGGTTGCTAACATTGTACCGAGCCGCCCGACAGCAATTGCCGCTTCCGAATCACCCGATGCAATTATGTTTTCTTTCGGACAACCGCCTTTCGGATACATTCGAAAATGTCCATCCATCGGACTATTCACCACATCGCTTGTATCGGGATACATGATATATTTGATTCCCATTTCCGTTACGATATATTTAATTTCCGACATATCACTCGGCTCTATAAACGATGGAATCAAGGTAATTTTTCCGTTGCGTTTACCGGTATTTTTGGCGAAATATTTTACCATCGCCGTTGTCATATTCGCATAGCCCGTTATGTGCGAACCCGTAAAAGACGGTGTGTTGGCATGAATTACAATTTTGCCGTCAGGAATTTTCTTTTCCTCGTAAGCTTTCTTAATAATTTGCACCAGATCATCGCCGATTACTTCTGAAAGGCATGTCGTGTTGACCGCAATAATATCAGGATTGTATAGCGTAAAAATATTTGTAAACGCTTCCAATAAATTCGCTTGACCGCCAAAAACAGACGAACCCTCCGAAAAAGATGACGTACTCGCCATTATCGGATCATTGTAATGCCGCGTAAGACTACTACGATGATAAGCACAACAACCTTGAGAACCATGACTATGCGGAAGACAATTATGAATCCCAAGTGCAGCATACATCGCACCAATCGGTTGACATGTTTTAGCAGGATTCACCGTCAATGCTTTACGCTCGGAAAAAACTGTAGGTGTGTGACGTAATAACATAATTTTTTTATTTAACTTTAACCTTAACTTTAATGTTAATTTTATAATAAACGCAGTTGAAAATTCTGTTGTACTTTTTTTGCATGATAAACAAAATTTAATCGGACATGATAAACAAAATTTAATCGGGATTATTAAAAAGAAATTTATAACAATCTCTTCAAACAAAACCGAAATTTCAAACTAGTGCAGTTTAAAACTTTTCATTGACAAAATTACAAATATTTCAAAATTACAAAATACAAAATTGCAAGATTTCAATTTTATGAATTGTATCCGTAAGTAGCAGTCAATTCGGGCGACTCATCCCAAGGTGCTTTTGCGAATTTGAAAGCGTTACAGTTTAACAGCCGATCAATCTCTCGATAGAAATTAACTGCACCTTTAAAACCTGCAAACGGTCCCATGTAATCGTAGCTATGTAGTTGTTTCATTGGGATACCTTGTTTTTGCACGATATATTTTTCTTTAATACCTGCACAAACCAAATCAGGATGATAATACTCAATTAGTTTTTCGATTTCGAATTGATTACAATCATCGATTACCAAAGTTCCTATCGGCATTTCCGGCATCATGCCTCGATAATCACTGAACGTGAAACCGTCGGCTTCGCGTTCTATTTTTTGTTCTTCACTGATTCGCGGATTGTATCTTGTTTCGTCTGGTGTGACAGTTAATTCTTCGATATTTCGAGAATCAGCGTCGACGACTATATTCGGTAAAACTTTTCGTCCTTCGTAATCGTCTCGATGTGCGAATTCATAACCGGCAGCAATTGTTACTACACCGATTTCGCGTAATAAATCTTGATAATGATGTGCTCTTGATCCTCCGACAAAAATTATTGCGGTTTTACCTTCGCAACGCGGTTTTATTTCGTCTCGTACTTTTTGTACGATTGCCAATTCTGTTTCGATAACTTTTTCAGTGCGTTCAATTAATTCCGGATCGTTAAAGAATTTCGCAATTTTTCTGAACGATTTTGCGGTTGTTTCTGCACCTACTAGATTAACTTTGAACCAAGGAATACCGTATTTCGATTCCATCATTTCGGCGAGATAATTTATCGACCGATGACACATTACCACGTTCAAGTCGGCGGTATGAGAAGATGCGAATTCATCGTAAATTGAATTACCGGAAAAAGTCGAGTGTAAAGTTAGTCCGCATGCTTCGGCGATTCGTTCTATTTCAAATGCGTCTCCTCCGATATTATATTCGCCGAGTATATTTAGTCTGAATTTACCTTCTTTCGATTTATCAATTTGACCAACTACATCGGTGAATACTTTATTATTTGCGATATGATGTCCGGCAGATTGTGAAACGCCTTTGTAACCTTCGCATGAAAATCCGAAAATATTTATTCCGGGATATTTTTCTTCTGCCGCACGTGCTACAGCGTGAACGTCATCGCCGATTAAACCGACAGGGCAAGTCGCAAAAATTCCAATGGCACGCGGGTGAAATAAAGCGACTGCTTCATCGATTGCAGCCATAAGTTTTTTCTCTCCGCCGAAAACGATTTCGTCTTCTTGCAAGTCTGTTGACATTGCATAATTCATGTAGTTTTCAGCGTCGGGTGAAGTTGGACGTGTTTTGTTACGCCGAGTCAACCAACTATAAAAACCGCAACCAATCGGTCCGTGAGTAATCTGCAAAATATCGCGGGTTGGTCCTAAAACGACTCCTTTGCAGCCGGCGTAAGCACAGCCGCGCATACTTATTATTCCCGGTGCCGTCCGTGTATTCGCCATGATTTCAGGAACGGTATCGCCGTTTTCAATTTTATTGACAACTATTTGTCTTTTGCGTTTTTTCGCAAGTTTGGGTGAATACGATTCCACAACGTCGTCGCGAAATTGCTCACCGGAAATTGGTAATTGATAAAGTTCTGTTTCCATTTTTATTTTTCAAAAAAATTTAACTTGTTCACAACTAGGTATATTTAATTATCAGTTGTTGACGAATTATTGTAACGATAAATAGCGATTACTCATCTAAAGTTTCTTCACCTGTTTGACCGTCTCTTACTCTAACAGAATTTGAGACCGGCATAACAAAAATTTTTCCATCTCCGCTTTTACCTGTTTGATTTGTTACGATTATAGTTTTGACAACTTTTTGTACGAGTTTATCCGGTACGATAATCGAGATTTTCCGTTTTGGAATTAGACGTCCGACGGCACCGAGTTCTTCCATTTTTTCTTCCCATAATTTTTCAGCGCCGTTGAGCCGCAACATATCAACCAGACCTTTACCGCGTCCGAGTACATCTTTAACATGTATAGAACTAATTCCCGCATTCATCAAAGCGTCTTTGGTTTTATTGATTTTGTCAATTCGAATTATTGCCATTACTTCTTTCATTCTTATTCCTCCGTTTCTTTTAGACCAGAACTGACCGTGTAAACTTCATCTACAGGCGAGATAAAAATTTTACCGTCGCCGAAAGCACCTTGCGAACTCCGTGCGACTTCCATAATTTTTCCAACAACGAAATCTTTATCTTTATTTTTTATTACCATCAGCAGCATAACTTTTGGAATTTCGTCGTAAGTAACGTTACCAATTTTTATACCGCGTTGTTTACCGCGTCCGGCAACTGAAATTTTAGTTACAGCTGGAAAACCGTCAGCCATTAACGCCGCGAGTACAGCGTCGGATTTTTCAGGTCTGATAATTGCACGAATCATTAGCATAATTTTTTATTGGGGTTAATGAGTTTAAATTAGTTAATAGAATACTTGTTATAAATTAAATAACTTTGTAATCGTTCTCAATTAAATTCGTAATTCAAATTCGATTGTGTGACTTTGCGTATGTTGTGAGACTTTAAATCACTTTCACATTAATTTTCGATTTGAGTCATAAAATTGAGTCATCGAATTAAATCATCGAATTGAATCATAAAATTGAGTCATTGATTTGAGTCATCGAATTGAGTCATCAAATTAAATCATCGAATTGAGTCATTGAATTGAATTAATCAGCTATTCCGAATTCCATGAGTAAGGCTTCGAGTTCTGAAATTTCCAGCGGATTAGGGACGACAAAAAGTGTATTAGTTTCGATTGCTTTTGCGAGTTTACGATATTCGTCTGCTTGTGTAACGGTAGCGTCGTAGTCGATAACGGTTTTTTTATTTATTTCGGCGCGTTGTACCATATTATCTCTTGGAATGAAATGAATCATTTGTGTACCGAGTCGTGCGGCGAGAGCGGTTATTAGTTCGGCTTCGCGATCTACTTTTCGGCTATTGCATATTAATCCTCCGAGTCTTACTGATCCGGCTTCGGCGAATTTACGTATTCCTTTGCAGATATTATTTGCCGCGTACATTGCCATCATTTCGCCGGAGCATACTATATATATTTCTTCTGCTTTACCGTCTCTTATCGGCATAGCGAAACCGCCGCAAACGACGTCGCCGAGAACGTCGTAGAATGTGTAATCGAGTTTATATTTAGGGTCGAAAGCGCCGAGTTGTTCGAGTAGATTTATTGATGTAATAATTCCGCGGCCGGCGCAACCGACTCCGGGTTCAGGTCCGCCGGATTCAACGCATCGGGTTCCTTTGAAACCGGTTTTGACTACATCTTCGAGATCGAGGTCTTCGCCTTCTGTACGCAGAGTATCGAGTACGGTTTTTTGGGCGAGTCCATTTAGGAGTAATCGGGTTGAATCAGCTTTTGGATCGCAACCGACTACCATCATATTTTTTCCCATTTCCGCAAGTGCTGCGACTGTATTTTGTGTGGTAGTGGATTTACCAATACCGCCTTTACCGTATATTGCAATTTTTCGCATGATTAGTTTGTGTTTATTTTGAATCTGCTCACATTTTAACTTGCGGCAACATCTGCCGTGTATTATCTACTTGCGAAAAGCAGACATTAATAAATCGACTTAAAATTATCGAACTTATAAAGTGTGATAAAGTGTGAGAGAAATAGTTGTTTTCAATTTGGCAATTGAGCAGGTCAATATTCATCTTTTGAAAACGAGCTGCAAAACATTCAAAAGCATTAAACATGCCATTGAGAGAATTTCAAAAATGAAGGAACAATATTAATGAATATTAATTAAAGAATTTGTCTTATATTTATAGGTTTTTTTGAAAAAATCTTATAGAAAATTTATTTTCCGGCAAGAAAAAAATACGGCAATGTAACCTTCTAACATTTTTGAATAGAGTATCGAGCTTACATTCGCGTCGTGAAAAAAACCAAATTACATAAATGTAATAAACACATTTTGGAATAATTGACAACAATTCGTAATTATTCAGGTAATGTTTTATTTGTTTCGTGTAATTTCGTGTTGTTCGTATTTAAAAAATAAAAAATGAACGTTCACAAAAATTAAAAATTCCGTGAACGATTACTGAAAACGTAACAAACAAAAATTTAAAATCTAAAATCTAAAATCTAAAATTACAAAATCATCTTTCTCTGTGTTCTCTGTGTTCTCTGTGGTTAATAAAACAAATATTCCACTGATATACTATTCATACTTGAAAATTCTGTATTTGTTTCTGTATTTGTTTTAAACCAAATCCGCCCTGAAAGGGCGATCGGATATTGTCTCAATAATAGTGGTTAGTTTGCATTTATTTTTTACGAACCTTATTTTTCACCTTATTTTTCCGAACTAAATAACCTTATTACCTTATTAACAAATTCATCTTTCAACAATAAGGTAATAAGGTTGAAAATAAGGTTAGTTGTAAAATTCATAAACCCAAAAAAAGTTGAAAAATAAAAAATCTGCTGATATTTTTATTTTTACTTTTTATCTTTGAACAGTTGAATAGTTTCGTAAA
>JAITKS010000034.1 GCA_031278315.1 Planctomycetaceae bacterium
ATTCACCAAAAAACTTTATTAATTGTATGTTCCAGCATACGGAAGGAGCTAATAAAGTGTCGTCCCTGCGGGACTTGGATATGTGATTGATAATTTAAAATTCGTAAACAACCAAAAAAACGAAAACTATACCAATTACACTTTAAAATTCGTTTTTTATTTTTTTTAATTTAAAATATTGTCAATAAACGTTGCAATATTTTTTAATAAATACAATTTGTTTTTGAGTCAAAAAATTGTCTATGAATTCGCCCTGAAAGGGCGAGTTTAGTTTAAAACAAAAACCGAAATTTAAAGTGTGAAAAGTATATATTACAAATTACAAATTACAAAAATTTTAAGATTTCATTTTGAACATTTGGAGTTGTGATTGGTCTATTTGCGTGTTGTGCGGATTTAATATTGAATTTACCTAGTGTTTCTTGGAAGAAGTTTTGATCTGTTCCGTGATATGCAATAGTTGCGTTTGGGTCTTTTAATTGATGTCCAGTTAGAATGCAGACGGTCAATTGTTCTTTATCTATTATTCCTTCTTCGACTAATTTTTTTGCGCCGGCGACAGATGCTGCACTTGCAGGTTCGCAACCTAAACCGCCTGCACCTATAATTGCTTTTGCATCTAAAATTTCTTGATCTGTAACTTCACGAACTACACCGTTACAAAATTCTAAAGTTCTTAATGCTTTCGGTAAATTTGCCGGACGATTTATTTCTATTGCACTTGCAATTGTATGAGCTTTACGTGATTCGTTTGTCATTTTGTCGTAGAAGTTTTTCACCATAGTTTTGTCGTAGTGTCCGCCGTTCCAGCGTAGTTTACCGGATTCACCTTTACCGTAAAGTTGATATAACGTATTGGCACCAGTAGAATTGATAATAGCGATTTGTGGTATTTTGTCTATTAATTTTAATTTATGCAATTCGATAAATGCTTTTCCGAATGCTGCTGCATTTCCGAGATTTCCGCCCGGTACGACTATCCAATCCGGTATTTGCCAACGCAAGTCATCTATCACGCGAAACATAATTGTTTTCTGACCTTCGAGCCGAAACGGATTAATACTGTTGACAAGATATATTCCTGCTTCTTTTGCAATTTGACGTACTCTTGACAAAGCGTCATCGAAGTCACCTTGAATTTGAATTGTTTTTGCGCCGTAATCGAGGGCTTGTGATAATTTACCGTAAGCGATTTTTCCGGAACCTATAAATACAACGGCTTCCATCAGGCGTGTAACTGCTGCGTAAATTGCTAGGGACGCACTTGTATTACCGGTTGAGGCGCATGCTGCTTGTTTGGCTCCGACAAATGAGCCGTGAGTAAAAGCCGCAGTCATGCCGTTGTCTTTAAAACTGCCGGAGGGATTTAAGCCTTCGTATTGTAAAAAGAATCTGCCGGAATTAACGCCGACAAAAGATGATACAAATTTAGCGTCTTGTAAAATTGTGCGTCCTTCACCTATAGAAACTATTTTTTCTGTGGGCAAGAAGGGCAAAAGGTCGTAATAACGCCAAACTCCGCTGAAGTTACGGATTCTGCCGGATGAGTTTAATCGATAGCGTTCAAAATAGGTTAATGAATCGGGAACAGGAAGTGAATCCCATTCGTAATCGACATCAAGAAGTTCTCCGCAAACGCTGCATGAGTGCAACACCTGATCTATTTCGTATTTACAACCGCAATCAGGATTGATACAAATTTGATATGCCATAATTTAATAATTTTGTATTATTTCTGTTTTCTGTCGAATTTTTAATTTTGAATTTAGAATTTAGAATTAATGAAACTCGTGTAAAAAAATTTCATAGTTCCGTTATGAAAGTTCCATTATGAAAGTTACGTTGTAATTTTATCAATTTTAATACATAACGCTATAAACGATACACGGCGTTAGGAAATTTCTATTACAGATCATTTATTTGATCGAATAATTTTCAGGTGCGATCGAATGACAACATATCATTTTTCGTTTCAGAAATTAGCCGAAGACGTTATTTTCTATAGTTGAGATTCAATATGTTATATCTAATTTTACTAAACTGCTCCCGCTTGAAATTTCGATTTGAGCTGTATGCTTATTTTATCGGAAAACAGTTTTTACGGAATACACACTTGTATCGCCGAAATTCATAGTACGATGTGTATATTCAATTATTAGAGATTACCTACAAAAATACCCGTGATTCTAAACTAGATAAAATCACGGATACTTAAAATGATTACCGCATTAATTACCGATTTAGCATTGAAAAACAGACTTTATTTTCTTTTTGTATTTCATAGTTGAAGAGTAGATTACGAACAAACCAGCTCTCTCATTATTCGTGTTAATTTGTTTTTCGGAAAGCAATCTTTTTAAACTGCTATTACTTTAATTTTCGGTTCGAGCCGTCTGCTTATCTATCGAAAAGCAGTTTTTTAATGAATAGCATTTATGTCACCGAATTCATATTATGATGCGTACTCATTTTTTGGTCATCGAAACCTTCCGGTATGTTAATCATGCTAACTGATTAACAGGCAACTAGTAAATTCATTTGGATTTATAGTTATTATTATATTAATAGTAACCGCCAACTTGAAATTCAGCTGGAAATTCCTGATAACCGCCATGAAATCCGTGTCCGCCGAATGGTGAAAATCTGTTTCTTGGCTTAAATAATTTACGTTTAGGAAATGGATAACCTCCATCGAAACCTTGATCGAATGCGGCAGCTTTTCTAGCTTCTCTAGCAGCTCTTGCAGCTCGAAGTCTGTTGGCGATTCTAGTAAGTATATTTTCTTTTTCGGCGTAACCATAATCAGCACCATAATGACCATAGCTTAAACCATGATGTCCAAAACCTGGTGCAATTACAATAGGTGCTTCAGATGTTGTAACGGCAACACCTGACTCATCGGCAAAAACCGCACTGCCAACAAGCGATAAAGCAGCAACAAACATTAATGTTAAAAGTTTCTTCATTGAACTTTCTCCTTCAAACATGTTGAAAAATTGTTGTAACGTCTGGAAACCCTCAACTATAAAACAACATAAGTTTTGTTGAGGGGGGCTGGAACACACCAAACCTCTCCACACAAACAGCCCCAAGAAGGTAAGTTACCTTCTTAATTGTAGATGATTACCGTCATAGATTACGTAAACTACACGGCAGGACTTCTACGATTTCTTTTTATCTACACCGAAATAAGCATTTCTTTTATATCTTTTCGAAGATATTTTTCGAGAATATAAAGTCATAATATTTCGGTTCGAGATGTCAATGCCGAAAAAATTTATCCAGCTAGACATGCTGTAATATACAACACAAATTTAACGTATGACGGAAAATTCTAAAAATAATTAATACTTTTAACAAAAATAAAAGATTAAAAACGATTAAATCAGTTAAAAAATTAGTAATTGCAATTTTTGAAAAATTATTAAAGTTTATTATTTCACCAATGATTACCTAATCGTGAAATCAATTAAAATATTATTCAACGGAATATTACAAATATTTTAATATAGAAAGCGGAATTTTTATTTTTTCGAAATACGAAATAGACAAAAAAATAAGAAATAAAAATTTTCGTGTGTTGTGTAATCTCAAAAAAACAAAAAATTCCACAGATATACTCATTGTACTTTAAAATTCGGTTTTATTTTTGGGGGGAATGCGGTCGTCTCGACCGCATCTTTAGTTTTGTTTTTATTAACCACAGAGGACACAGAGAACACAGAGAAATATGATTTGGGTAATATATACTCATTGTACTTTAAAATTCGGTATTATTTTTTGTAACGAAAACCGAAATTTAAAGTGTGAAAAGTATAT
>JAITKS010000035.1 GCA_031278315.1 Planctomycetaceae bacterium
CTCCCCGAAGCCCTGAAAGGGCGATCGGATATTTGCTCAATAATAGTGATTAGCGATTCGAACTTATAATCGGTGCTAAGCTCCGCATGCGAACTAACCACTAACCACTATACACTAACCACTATACTGCTGTCTTTTTAGGGCGATTTTATTTTATTCGCGGATGATTTGCTATTTGTCTTTTTTTGTCGAATTCTTCACAATAATCGTGTCATAATATCCTGCCGCCCTTTCAGGGCTTCGGGGAGTGGGGACTTTTACCCGCCCCGCTGGGGCGGGCTATAATCCTGTTGCCCTTTCAGGGCGATTATAGTTTTATACGTGAACGGTCACCTTTTTCGTTACAAAAAATAATACCGAATTTTAAAGGACAATGAGTATATTTCACTGATAATTACACTTTGATTTATCGGAACAAAAAATTGCCGTTACTAATCACGACACTTGACAATTCACAATCAAGTCGGGACAATACCACGACGTTTGTTTGAAACCGCCGATGTAACGTAATATATTAGTGAAATTTTTTTGTAACAGTCTATTCGATATTTTTGTTTTATATTTTTTTAATACGAAAACACACGAAAAAATTGAAAAACAATTATTTCACTGTATATATTACAAGTTTATATTCGTTATTAATTACACTTTTCAACTATCCTACTCAATTATAACAATCTATTTTGTAATTTCATCGCTTATTCTACCAGAGACCAAAATTTATAATGCGATAACCGCCGATTTATGAAATCAAATTGGTGAAAAAAATTTAATTATGTTACAAAAAATCAATAAAATCAGAAATATCGGAATTATTGCTCATATCGATGCAGGTAAAACAACAGTTACCGAGCGGATGTTGTTTTACTCTAATTTTGTACACAAATTCGGTACAGTCGATCAAGGCACAACCGTAACGGATTTTGATCCCGAAGAGCAAGAACGCGGAATAACAATACGCGCTGCATCTGTAACATTCGAATGGAATGATTGCATATTTAATCTTATCGATACGCCGGGTCATGTTGATTTTACGGCAGAAGTAGAACGTTCTCTGCGAGTACTTGACGGCGGCATAGTAGTTTTCAGTGCAAGAGAAGGCGTCGAGGCACAAAGCGAAACGGTCTGGCGGCAAGCAAATAAATATCATGTTCCGCGAATTGCTTTTATCAATAAAATGGATCGCGAAGGCGCTGATTTCTACCGTACTTTAGAACAGATTAAAAATCGGCTCGGTGCAAAACCTATTGTCATTGCGATTCCTGTCGGTGCCGGTCCGCCGCATTTGCCCGAAGCATTTCACGCAACTATCGACTTGATCAAAATGAAAATGCTGACATTCTCAAAAGAAGATAACGGCTCCATTGTCAACGAATGCGAAATCCCGCAAGAACTAGAAGACGACGCAATTCAATGGCGAAGTCAAATGCTGGATGAATTGACAATGTTCAGCGACGAATTGACCGAAATTTTACTCGGAACAGAAGAAGTTTCAGACGAAATGATACGAGGCGTTTTACGATCAGCAACTTTGTTGAATCTCGCTGTGCCGGTACTGTGCGGCTCGGCATTAGATGGAATAGGAGTCCAACCGGTGATGGATGCGGTCAAATATTATCTTCCGGCTCCGTCTGATATTCCAGCGATACGAGGTCAGGATCCGAATCGTCCTGATTGTCCAGAGTTGTCCCGCAAACCTGATACAAACGAGCCGTTTTGCGGATTGATTTTTAAAATCGATGCTGATAAACATGGCGACCTAAATTATCTTCGAGTTTATTCAGGTACTTTGAAACAAAACAGCCGTGTATTGAATCCGCGTGAAAATAAGAAAGAGAATATTCCTCAACTTTGGCGAATTCAAGCTGACCGCCGCGAACAAATTCAAGAAGTTGCTGCCGGTGATATCTGCGGTGTAATCGGATTGAGATTTACTGTAACCGGTGATACGCTGTGTGATGTTAAATTTCCTATTATATTAGAAACGATAGTATTTCCTGAAACCGTCGTGTCGATGGCAATCGAACCGAATTCTGCCGACGAATACAAAAAGTTGAAACAAGTATTAGAAATGATGAAACGTCAAGACCCGACTTTTAGAGTACACGAAAGCGAAGAGACAAGTCAAATGTTAATCAGCGGCATGGGTGAATTGCATCTTGAAGTAATAAAGCATCGTTTGTTACGCGACTATAAAATGAACGTGCGGGTACATAATCCGCGAGTGAGTTATCGTGAATCAATTCAAAAATCTGTTGAGACTTTGGGACAATGCAATCGTAATCTCGGCGGACAAAAACATTGGGCGGAAGTTTCTATTCGTATCGAGCCGCTTGAACTAGATAAACGAGATACTGTAACAACTGTTGAAATTCATACCGAATACTCTGATGAATCGTTTGATAAACAATTCAAACAGATCGTATTAGAATCGATTCGGGAAGAAAGTTTAGGCGGCGGATTGTTAGGGTTTCCTTTGGTGAATGTTCGTATCACTCTTTTAGATGCAAAAATAAGCGAATCGGAAAGTACCGAAACCGCTTTTAGAATTGCTGTATCAGACGCATTCCGAAAAGTATTACGCGAAGCCGGAACTTTACTGCTAGAACCAATAATGAAATTAGAAATACAAACTCCCGCAGATTACGTAGGAGGAATCGTCGGAGACTTGCAACAAAGACGCGGATTAGTGTCAAAAACTGAAATCATTGGACACTTAACTTTGATTGAAGCGGAAGCTCCGCTAGCAAATTTATTCGGATACACCTCAGCAATTCTGAGTTTGAGTCAAGGCAGAGCAAGTAATTCAATGGAGCCGCTTTGCTACGGACCAGCTCCGCCTGAAGTTGCAAAATCTTTCATGTTAGAATAAAAATTACCGGTAATAACGGCAAGCGGTTAACGGTTAGTGGTTAGTGGTTAGTTCGCATGCGGAGATTCACATCGATGCTAAGGTCGCATCACTAAATTCATAACTTTGTAATATAACTTTGTAATATAACAGCGAAATTTTTTTATTAATCACAGAGAACACTGATAGATTGTAATTTTAGATTTTAGATTTAAATGAATTACTAAAAAATATTTTAGCCCGGAACGCAGGCGTCTCGTCTGCATTTGTACAAAAACGACTAAAGATGCGATGCGGTCAAGACGACCGCGATCCTGATACAATAAATTATTTCACTGATATATTACAAATCCATGATAATTTCCGCATGCGGACTAACCACTAACCACTCACCACTCACCACTCACCACTCACCATTAAACATTAACCATTAAACATATTAACTAAATTGGCTTATCGGGAAGCACTAAATTATCTTGCGTCGCGGACACGTGTTATTGAGTTGTGTAATCAACTTGGAGGTAGAGTTGCGCTTTGTCCTGATTGGCATGGCCGGGTGATGACTAGCAGTTGCGATGGTCTTGATGGTTATAGTTTTGGTCTTGTGAATGTTCGTGAGATTGATAAGAATGAAAATAACAATACGGAGTTCGGTGTTGATATTAACAATATGAGATTATGCGGCGGTGAAGATCAATTTACGTTTTCACCCGATTACGGTGCATTTAGTATTTATGATAATCTTGAAAATGATAATTCATTAAATGAGATTAAATCGAGTGAGATTAAATCGGGTGAGATTAAATCGGGTGAGATTAAATCGGGTCTATCTAATTTTTCTCAACGAGGTTTTTTCGAGGATAAATTTATAACCGATTCTGAACCTCCCGATCCTGAAATTAGAATGCGCCGTTCTGTTAGTTTTAATAATCGGCTAGGTACGCATTTCGATTTTGATATTTCACGAATCGTAAGATTAATAGAATTGGACGAGATAGGCGAAATATTTGGTCATAGTGTAGCAATTTCGTTGGAGCAAATTGACACATCTTATGTTGCTTTTCAAACTATCAATACAGTAGTAAATCGCGGAAATCCGCTGATTAGAGAGTTAGGATTAGTTTCAATAAAAATAAGGAACATGTTAAATACCGGAGCTGATTCAGTTGCAATCATACCGTTTCGATCAGGACAAGAAATTGAATTAGGTCCAAATTTTGGTGTAGATTTTTTTGATCTTGCTTCTCATAGTCAGCTTCGCAAGTTACCTCATGCTGTATTGATCAGATCGGGTAACAGACATCATTGTCAAATAGGAATTTCGCGAAATCGGGCGGCACCTTTTCTTGGTTCGGTAGATTTTCGTAACGGAAATTTAACGTTAGTCTCGTTTAATTTACCTGAATCCGCATGGGAATACGATTATTTAAGTAATGCCTTTTTCGAAATGAAAGTAGAAGAAACAAATAATGCCGGATTCAGTTCAGGTCCGGGAGTCGATTTCGTATGCACGCGAAACAATAATATTTACAACAGAGATTGTGAATTTGTACGTAAAGGCAGCGAATTTATAAAATCAAAATCGCCGGAGAAATCGAATAATTCTAGAATTAGTAAAATAGACCAAACCGATAACGAACAATTTGATTCGTTATATTCAGGCGAAGTCGTGAGAGTTTATAACCGCGGTTTTTTCGATAAAGATGTAGAATCGGCTTTTCGATATTGTGAGTTCGATATCTTTTCTGCCGCCCGCGAATTAATGAAAGGCGAATCGTTATCTCATCAACAATACACGTTACACATAAACGCCGACAATCAAACATTAGCATTCATCACCAATGAAGTACTAGGAATAAATTACCAACAAACATACGAAAAAATATCAAGATAATTTGAGATTGTTAGATTTGAGATTTGTAATATCTTGGTGAAATATTTTTAACGGTTTGAAATTTATTTTTTACAATCGGCAATTTCATTTCTGTTTAATTTTTTATTTGTATTGTTTCAATTGTTATTATTTTTTGTTCTTCAAGATTTGTGTGAATTAGAATTTTATTGTTGTTCAGATTCTGTTTGTCGGCATTATTATTTTTTGTATGAAAAAACGCAGCAATAATTTGAATATTGCTTTCGTTTTCTGAGAAAGTAAATTTAAGCCGTTTATCATCGCATTTCACATTTAGGATACGAAATTGTCTATTACTTCTCACGACAATATTTTTCGATATACCGTTATTATTGTCATCGAGTCCGACAATCAATAGCGAAGGTTTTACTTGTACAGTATCTATTACGACTCCGTTTATTGGTATAGTTATTTCGGTTTTATTATCGGACATGTATTCTTCTTGTGAAGTATTTTTTTCTATTTCATTATTTTCATTTGTTATAAATTTTATAATATCTTTAACGTATCCTGCAGGGGCGTCGGGTTTAAGAGTTGCCGTAATTTGATAACGGATTTCACCATTTCGCCAAAAAGAACCGTCTGGAAATTGAATCGGTTCGGCTCGGACGTGAATATGCGGATTACTTTTTTCAACCTTTATCAATTTCCATCCTGACTTGCCTGCATGTTCGAGTTGAATCTGACGTACAACGGATTCACCATGCCGAACGGAGCCGAATTCAATCGCTCCTGCCGATAATGTAATGTCGGGTCGAATGTATCCTGATATCGATAATTGTGCTGAATCTTGTAATACATTGCCTTCGACGATCACTTCAAAATGTATTGTGATAACAGCTTTTTTTTCGTAATAGTGTTGACCGTTTGTGTTCAATTTGACAATTAAAAATTCCGTTTTGCCTGAAGCGATCAACTCTGAACTCAAATTAGAAATCGCACAATTACACGATGTATTAAGACCAATCACGCGAATATCCTGTTTAAAATGATTTGTCATTACGAATTTATATTCTGCATTTGTCCCTATTGCGACTTGTCCAAAATTGTAACGCCGTATCTCGAAAAGACTCTCGCCCCAACTTCCAAGACAAATATTGTCGAAATGAAAGAATATAATTAATGTAACAAAAATAAAAAATAACCGGCACATTCTATTTTTTTTCCTATTTATACTATTCATTCTTGAAAATTCGGTATTGGTTTTAAACAAAAACCGCTCTTTCAGAGCAATTTTAGTTTAAAACGAAAACCGAAATTTAATGTGTAATGAGTATATATTACGATGTGTTCTTCAATTTACTTAGATGTTTTTTTAGACCATGCAAAACTTCATTCATACCGTGTAATAAGATACTTTTCTCTAACAATGGGATTCCGATTGTACTCGCTAGAATGAATATTGGATTAGGAATAAATTTGATAAGTAATTTTCGTCCTAGAAGTAAGCTGATTAGTGTAGGCATTTGCCAACTGCCGTAGAGATTATATGTTATTCCTATTCTTTTGTGTTTTATGCTTATGGTTTTATTTATCAAGTCTAAAGCTTCGCCTACGACGACATATCTTGTTATTAGATCGTTAAATTCAGAGTAATCTATTGGTTCGAACCGTTGGATTGTATTCGGATGGATTGCGGGCGGATTAAAGACAAAACATTTTAATCGCCGTGCGATTGCTGCAACTGTTGCGATTCCGCCGCCGAGTGAATGTCCGGTAACGATTATTCGATTTATGTAATCTGTTCGTATTCGGTTAACCAAATTGATTCCGCGAATATATTCTTCGGCTTGTTTACCAAAAAATTGATTAAAATTAGTACGCCAATCGCTTAAATTATTTGGAACTGTCCCGCCGAAGCCAAGTATAAATTTGTCAGAATAAATATCGTAGTAAAGTTGTGTACGAAATCCGTCAAAATCGTCGATTAGAACTTGTGAATCGCCGAAAACTTTACTAATTTGATTGGATGTCGCAAGGGGCAAACCCAAATCAGCAAGATTAATACCTTGATAAACTTTATCGGATACAAGCGCACAACGGTATTCTTGAAATTTAATAAATTTCGAATTGTGATCAGCAGATAAAATTAGATCAGACATAATTTAAGCTCCTGAATTGTTGTTTTGTCAGTTAGTTAGTAGGCGGTTGAATACAGCCGTAGATAGTATTCGAATTTAATTTTGAACAATTGCACCTGCCAAAAAAATATTTTTAAAAAAACATAATATACTTTTCACACTTTAAATTTCGGTATTCGTTTTAAACTTAAATTGCCCTTGCAGGGCGAAAACATAGACAATTTTTTGACTCAAAAACAAGTTGTATTTATTAAAAAATATTGCAACGTTTATTGACAATATTTTCAATT
>JAITKS010000042.1 GCA_031278315.1 Planctomycetaceae bacterium
ACAGGATAGTGGTTAGTTCGCATGCGGAGATTAGCACGGATTCTAAAGTTCAAATCACTATGGTTTCAAGTTTTGATTCTTTTAATTTATCATTTAAAAATCCTGTCAATCCTGTAATCCTGTCAAAAAACAAAACTAAAAATGCGGTCGAGACGACCGCGTTCCCGTGAACAATAAATTATTCCACTGATATATTACGAAAAATTGATGTAATAATTCTGTAGGGAAATTTATACATGCCGTAATAAATTTTGATAATATAAATGATATAAGTACATATTCAGTAAAATCTGTTTTCCAAAAAAATAAGAAGTCAACGATAACAGAAATTTCAAGTGAGAGCAGTCTCAAAATATTCTACTGATATTTTACGTTACAAAAAATATTCCGCTAAAATATTCCTACTGAATTATTTTGCAAACTATAACTATAACTATAACCGTAACTGTTTATTTTGATAACTTTTAATCATTACTGGAATGATAACAAAATAGACTGTTACTCAAATATAATTTAACAAACATTAAATCGAAACAATGAGATTAAAATCTATTTACATTTATTTAATTGCTGTGTTGGTTTGTACAAGTTTTGCCAATGCTGTAGAAAGTACGAATCATACAATCACGTCTGGAACATTTGGTGTTGCGTGGTTAAACGATAAAGGAATAGTTCGGATATATGACGGACAAACAATTATTGAACCAATTCCGAACATAAAAATTTCAACAATATCTGCCGCTGATATTCTTAGTGAAAACGGCGATCAATTGGTGTTTCTCGATGCTGCTCGTCAATCGTTACACATTTACAGTTTTAAGACGAAAAAACTTTTGGGACCATTCGGACACAATGTTAAAACATTTGCGATAGGACGTTATTCGACCGATGAATCTTATTTATCAGTTGTAGCTTGTACGAATTCCGGTCAATCGTTCCGTTGGACAAAAGACATTATGAATCAAACGTGGTTACCGTTACCCGGTGCTTTTTCGTATATTACGCCGGGCAAGTTGAATAACAGCACGGCAGATAGTTACGCAATGCTCGCAAATAGTGACGGTAACATTTATTTTTTTTCAACTCAATGGGAAACATATTCGACAGCACTTGAAGGCAAGAATGCGGTTGCGTTGTTTGCGGGTAATTTCACGGATTCATCTCTTGATGACATTGTTTTTTGGGACAAAACCGATTCCGTTTTTTTGTATAGCAACAAAAAAATTGAAGACCTGAAACAAAAAGTAAAATCGGTTACACTTGGAAAAAACGGCGAAAATGTTGACACGCTTTATGCTATAGATAAACGCGGAAAGCCGATTGTTTATTCGCAAGAATCGAAAACGTGGAAAGATGTCTTGACCAAAAATGTTTTTGCGTGTTCTGATCTGGTAACTCAAACGAATCCTGATGGAAAGGGACATACGTTGTTTGTTATTGGTAACGGTAATCTTTATCGGATTTCTTCAAATAATCAAGTAGAACTATTATCGGATCAGCAATCGGCGAAAATATTTTTGAAAAGCGGAAATCAGATTCTTGCTGATTATCGTTTTGGCGAAGTACCTTATAAGCCGTATATTGAAAAACTGCGCACGCCGTCGGGAGACAATATCTTACGGGACGCTCCTTATGATCATTTACATCATCACGGATTAATGTTTGCAATTGCGGTGAACGGTTGTAATTTTTGGGAAGAGCATACACAGAGACGCGGCAAACAAATTACTGTTTCAATAAATCCGCAGGGCGGAGCTGAAACATCGTCATTAGAATCGGAACTAGATTGGAAAAACAGTGAGTCGAAAACGTTAATCAGGGAGAACCGTAAAATCTCTGTTTTAACTGGAGAAAATGTTACGTTGTTGGATTGGCAAACGACATTAAAATCAGATGAGCGGGGGGCGAATCTTGACAAAAGTAATCATCATTATTTTGGTATTGGTTTACGGTTTGATCAAACGATGGACAAGAGCGGTCGATTTTTCAGTGATTCCGAAAAAAACAAGGTTACGGAACGGCTGCGTATTGATGAACGATTAACGTTATGCCGTTGGATGGCGTACACGGCAAAGTTAAATGGTAAACCGGTAACGGTTGCGGTTTTAGGGCATCCGTCAAATCCGATTCCGACGACGGCATTTACGATGGGCGATACTGGTAAAAGTTTTGCGTATCTTGGAATCACGTTGAATTTGCATCGTCAACCGTTTGAAATGAAGCCGAACAGTTCGTTAACATTTCGTTATCGTGTTGCTGTTTGGGATGGAGAAGTAACACCGGCAACTATTGAGAAAACGTATTCCAATTTTATTAAATAACAATCATTGTATTTAATTCGTTATGAAATAAACGTAATATATCAGTGAAATTTCTCAATGAGAAGCAGAGACAAAATACCTTATGTCTTTTCGTTATTCAAAAAAAATTGAGAAACAAAAATTCCACTGATATATTACGATTCTACTGATATATTTGTTGTCTAGTTTCTTTCCCCCTGTTTAATTGTTTTTATATTGTTGTACAATATCTGTCTGTTTTTGGCTTGAAGTTTTAAATTGCGATCTCTTGAATTTTCGGTTAGAGTTGTCTATTTGTTTATTGGAAATTGCTTATTGGAAAATAGACTTTTATGATCTTATATCGTTTAAATTCATAGTGTGATGCGTAATTTGTATTTCAGTTTCAGGTCATTTGATATTTATCAACTGCTTGCATGAAATTCGACAACCGATTTATTACGTTGTCTTAAATTGATTGCAGATAGTTTACGATCTAACCAACAGAATATTTCTAATAATTAATTTTTTATTAACTGTTAAGTTCACAGAGTTCAAAATTCACAAAGAGCAAAATCATTTTTTCTTTTTGATGAGAATGTAACGATAACTTAAAATAAATGATTTGATTTCAATTGAAAAAATCGTGTTCTGTGTTCTCTGCGATAAAAGATATAATTTCATTTTAGAGATGTTCAACAACAATTTAACTAATAATCGAAAGGAACAAAAAAATGTCGAAAATATTTATTGTAACGGCAATTATTTTGGCACTGACAGCAACAACATACGCTGCTGATATAACACTTCCGCCTCCGCAAAAAGCAGGCGGAAAACCAATATTCGACGTTATCAACGAAAGACAATCATCGAGGTCTTTCGACGAAACGGCATTGGATTACCAAACTTTGTCCGACTTGCTTTGGGCTGGATTCGGATACAACAGAGAAGGTAAACGTACCGCACCTTCACCGCTGAATTTACAAGAAACAGAAATTTATGTCATTCTCAAAGAAGGCGTATATCTTTACGATGCGAAAAACAATAAATTGCTGGAAAAAAATAAAGGTGATTTCAGACAAGATGCAACTACTGGTCAAGATTATGTAAAAACTGCTCCTGTGAATTTAATTTTTGTAGTTGATAAATCTAAAAATAGCGGTGACGGCGCTTATTTTTCTGTCGGTGCAATTTCAGAAAACATTTATCTTGTTGCCGCATCGAAGGGACTTGGTGCTGTCGTGAGAACATCGATAAATAAAAATGCGTTGAAAAAATCCCTAAAATTAAACGCAAATCAAGAACCTGTTGCAGGACAAACTATCGGAAAGAAAAAGCTGTAAATTACCAAAATTCCGCCGTGAATAGCAAAATAAAAAATTTTGTAATATATCA
>JAITKS010000066.1 GCA_031278315.1 Planctomycetaceae bacterium
AATAAATAATGTAATATCACCAATAATTAGAGATACCCATTTATTAAAATTGAAAGTTTTACAAATGTACAAGGTCTCGTTCAAATTCTGCCAATGTTTCACAAGATAACGCTTGTTCAATAAACGAATCTAATGCAACGGCATCTTTATACATTTGAATAGCTTTAAGTGTAGCATTAGATATATGATTGAAACGAAATCGAAGAATCTTAATAACGGAATCGATTTTAGCGTTAATTGTACCTTCCCTTATACCTTCGATTTTACCTTTAATTGTACCTTCCCTTATACCTTCCCTTATACCTTCGATTTTACCTTCCATTAATAATTCTTCCATTGTTGACATTACCATTTTTTCTGCTCCTTTTTTATTAATAACTTTTGGAATTGTTTCAGCATTACAAATGGGCAAGGTCTCGTTCAAATTCTGCTAAGGTTTCACAAGATAACGCTTGTTCAATAAGCGAATCTAATGCAATGGCATCTTTATACATTTGAATAGCTTTAAGTGTAGCATTAGATATATGCTTGAAACGAAATCGAAGAATCTTAATAACTGAATCAATTTTAGTTTTAATTGTACCTTCCCTTATACCTTCCATCTTACCTTTAATTGTACCTTCCCTTATACCTTCGATCTTGCCTTCCTTTTTACCTTCGATTTTACCTTCCATTAATAATTCTTCCATTGTTGACATTACCATTTTTTCTGCTCCTTTTTTATTAATAATTTTTGAAATTGTTTCAGTAAGAACATTTTTACTAATTTTAGCAACGGCTAGAAAATATCTTGTTAGAGCATTTATCCAACCGTGCGTTCTACGATCTGTTTTGATTTCAGTGAAGTAATCAAAAATACGTTCGCAATTTTCCAGCAATTCGCCTTTGGAGTACGAAATCAACGTGTCCAAAAGAGCAAGTAACGCCGGATGACTGTTTTTCAATTTGTCCCGATCTATTCTGGACAAATCAATCAAAAACACAGGAAACCATAGCACATTGCCGTCTAAACCGAATGGTAATGATAGCAAATCTCGTAATTGCATCAACTCTTCCCATGGTGTTTTGCCATGATAAAGCAAAAAAACTAAAGGATAAGGATATTTACCGCCTTTGCCTATTGCATTGGCTGGATCGGAATCGTATTGTTCGTAAAATTCTTGAAGTTTACGCAATGTACGAATCCAAAAACGAGATATCTTGGTAGATTGATGTTCAAAAAATACGAATAATCGTGAATATTCGCCGTTCTTGAATTTCGCTGAAAAAAGTAAATCGCCGATTACTTCTTGCAGTTTGTCATCTATTATTACAGGCGAATGACACTCAAGCGAATTGAGATCAATAAGTTGTATAATGTTAGTATCACCGCAACTTTTAAGCAGACTGGAGAACAATTCAATATCGAGCAAAAAAAAACGAGTTAATAAATCATGCGGATGTTTAAGCTCAAGATCAACAGACGCAAGCGGAGGAAGAAGTAATTTCATAAAATTTAATTATTGGTTAAGGTTATCTCTAAAAATTTGTTTCATAAAATATTCACCTTGAAAACAAGGTATATCAATAATTTTTTATGACTCAAATAATAGTTGGTTTGAGACTATTCTCACTTGAATTGCCTGCCGGTTCGAGCCGTCTGATTACCTAAAGCAGAAATCAGATCGGAAAGCAGGCTTTTTAACAAATATACTTTTCATACTTTGAAATTCAGTTTGATTTTTTGTAACAAAAAATCGGATTTTCCAGTGTGACGAGTATAGCACTGGTATTATCGAAATTCATTATACGAGTGTATAGAGATGTCCAAATGCCGAATTTACATAAATGGGTTACATATTTATATAGTGATATAAAGATTAGTTTCTTTCGTAGTTTGATATATCTGCGAGTTAGTATAAAAGAATCTAAAAATATTTAATAACACCAAAAGATATTTTACTACGTGCCAAAATAGATACTAGTCCCCTCTTTCAAAAAATTTGTTTGAGTTATTATTGTGAATACAAATTTAATTTCAAACAAAAATTCACGGACTCTTTACAAAAAACAAATATAAGAATTTATCTTTTTAGTTTGTTTTATGTATAGATTGCAAAATATCAAATCTCGTGTATATTTTGCTCCGTATTTTTTGAAGTACTGCTTCGATTGATTCAATCAGCTTCAATCAATTCGAGAATTGATCAGATAATTTTATACGAAATGTTCCTTGCCAATTGACAATATTATTCTAAAAACGGCATATTTTGAATTTCGACGATACAAATATGTATTCAGTTATGTATTCAGTAAAACCTGCTTGCCGATTTAGGTAAACTGAAAACTCAAACCGAAATTAAAGTAAGTCAGTTTAATATATCTTAAACTCGGAATAATAGAATTGACATGATTCAACAAATCATGCCGTGAAAATTACAAGCTGCATGCACTTTAAAACTCTCAATAATTTTCGTCTGATTATCTATCGTAAAAACGCAATATATTGCTTTGTTACGATTACATTTTCAAGTTGTTAAAAATTAAATTGTATTAATTGTATTACAATTTAAATAAATCCTAATTCCTCAACACGTAAGTTAATTCAGGTTTAAGTATAAATTTTATAATTACTTTAATTCAATTTGAAATAAAGAATTATGATTTTGTTTTATTATTTTTAACTCGAAATAACTGACCTCCGCCTTTTACAATATCAGAAATTTAATGACAACTAAATTTACATTTACATTTACGTTAGCGGTATCGTTTTTTATTGCGATTAATTCAACTTTAATCGCTCAAACTTCAAATTTAACCTCACTATCACAGAAAGATTTCATTATGAATCCCACACAAACTTCAAATAATTATCAATCCAACTCACAAACTCAAAATATACAACTAACTCATCCGCAATGGAAAAAAATCTGGACACAACCGGTTATCGAAATCAAATCAGATGCTCATTTGTTTTTACATGAAAAATCGGGGGCATCTTTACTTTATCTTTCATGTAACGACGATAATAAAGTCTTTTGCATTACTTTTCGCACGCCGCCGTCCGACAGTACTGGAATAGCTCATATTATGGAACACTCTGCACTTTGCGGCTCACAAAAATTTCCTTCAAAGGAACCTTTTGTCGATCTGCTCAAAGGTTCGCTCCAGACTTTTCTCAACGCATTTACATCTGACGATAGAACAATGTATCCTGTCGCCAGCCGAAATAATAAAGACTTCCATAACTTAATGAATGTTTATCTTGACGCTGTATTTTTTCCCAATGTCAAAAAAATCCCCGAAATTTTAATGCAAGAAGGTTGGCATTATGAAGTCGATGATGACGGTAATTTAACTTACAACGGCATCGTTTATAACGAGATGAAAGGTGTATATTCATCGCCGTCGAATATTCTTTACCGTACGATTCAAAAATCAATGTATCCTGATTCTACTTACTCAAACGATTCAGGCGGAAACCCCGATAACATTCCTGAACTCACGCAAGAAAAATTCGCTGCTTTTCACAATAAGTATTATCATCCGTCAAACTCAATGATATATATTTACGGAAACGGTAATATTATCGAACACCTTGATTTTCTCGATAAAGAATATCTAAACAAATTTAATAAACAAACTATTGATACAAAAATTATCACGCAGCCGCCTTTCAATTCCTTAAAAGATATAACAGAAGAGTATTCGGTTGATACAAGTGAATCTACATCTGAAAAAACTTTTTTAAGCATGAATTACTTGCTGCCGATGATCATGGACGATGCTGAACGATGTTATGCACTCGAACTCCTTACGTATATACTAGTCGGCAGTGAAGCTGGTCCGCTCAAACGTGCTTTACTTGACGCTGAAATCGGATTTGATGTAAGCTGCTCTTTCGATAATTCTATTATGCAACCTTGTTTTTCTGTTATCGTACATAATTCTGAACCGGAAAAAAAACAAAAATTCATTGACATATTAGAATCTACTCTCAAGAAACTTGCTGCAGAAGGAATTGATCGTAAGTTAATTGAAGGTGCAATTAATCGTACTGAATTTACGTTGCGTGAATTTCAAGTTTCAGGTTATCCCAAAGGACTCGTTATAAACATGAGCATTCTCGATACATGGACTTACGGCGGTGACCCGTTGAAACATTTGCGATTCGAACAAATATTTAAAAACATCAGAGCCGAAGTTGAAAATAATTATTTTGAAAATCTGATTAAAGAATTTCTACTCGAAAATAAATCGCGCGGATTTGTCATGCTCAAGCCCAAGCAAGGACTCGAAAAAGAAAATGCCGAAAAATTAAGAGCAAAACTCGCGGAAATCAAAAAATCTTTATCAGACGAACAGCTTGATAAAATCAAAAGAGATCAACAAGCTTTAATCAAACGTCAAACTACGCCGGATAATCCTGAAGATATTGCAAAAATTCCAACTCTCGATATTTCAGATATTGATCGGAAAGCAGAAAAAATTCCTTTTGAACGAACTGATGAATATCTAAATGTTCAAGTTGACACAAATGGAATCGCATATATCGCTATTTATTTCGACGCATTGCAAAGAATTAACGTTACAAAAAATAAAGATGAAGATTTCAATCCTTATGTGTCGCTTCTATCCGACATTTTAACTCGTGTTGATACTGAGCACTATACATTCGCATCGTTAAACAGCGAAATTGACCTTCACACCGGCGGTATAACTTCTGTTTTGTCGTCTCATATATTACTGCCGAGCCGCCGCGATGTACCGAGTTATACGTCATCATTTGCAATTGGTGTCAAAATAATGCTGCCGAAGTTAGAAAAAGGTTTAGAACTTGTACTCGAAATAATAGACCATTCTAAATTTGATGATCTCGCTCGTTTAAAAGAGATCATTCAAGAGTTACGTGTTGGGATGCAGCAATCGTTGTTATCGGCGGGACAACGTTATGCACAATTGAGATCGGCGTCGTATTTTTCTCCTTATCATGCTTACAAAGAAAAAATCAGCGGAATTGATTATTATCGTTTTCTTGTTGAAATCGAGAAAAATTTTGACAAAGAGGGAAAAAATACCGCAATGAAATTAAAGGCTGTTGCGGATGCAATTTTTCGTGATTCGCGCGGAGAAGTTTATGTCGTGTTGTCGGCAAAAGATTTTGCTGATTCGAAAAAAATACTGGACAATTTTAGGTCGAAATTATCGGATAAAAAGCCGATTCCGCAGTATTTGGATTTCAAGGAAAATCAACTCAACGAGGCTGTAATAATTCCGTCGCGGGTTCAATATGTTGTTAAGGCGGCGGATTATCATAAAGCCGGATTTGAATATTCGGGCAAGATGAATGTGTTGGCAAATATTTTGCGGACTGGTTATCTGTGGAATAACATTAGAGTGCAAGGCGGTGCGTATGGCGGAGGTGTATCGTTTACTCGAAAGGGAGTTTTTTCGTTATGGTCGTATCGTGATCCTCATTTACAACGCACCGTTGACATTTACGAAGGTATTGCTGAATATTTAGAGAATCTAGAATTGTCAGAAGAAGAATTGACAAAAGCTATTATTGCAACAATCGGCAGTTTGGATAAACCTTTAACTCCGGCGGAAAAGGGCGGAAAAATAATCGCTATGCAACTTTCAGGATTAACGCAGGATAACATACAAAAAGAACGTGATGAAGTCTTGGCAACGACCGTAGATGATTTACGTAAATTTGCAAAAATGTTTCGTGAAGGAATGAAACAAAATAATATCTGCGTTTTCGGCAATGAGGAAAAACTCAAGGAAGACAGTTCTCTGTTCAAAAACAGTATTCGTCCAATTGACTGATAGTTTTTTGGCAACAATTTTTGTAACGATTAATATTTTAGAGAGATCACAATGAAAATAGGTAACTTCAAAAAATAATATTAGGAGGAACGCAGACGTCTTGTCTGCATTGTTTTTGTACAAAAAACGCCTAATATGCGGTCGAGACGGCTGCGTTCCTTCTAACAATAAATTTTTACATTCGGTTTTTAGAAATTCACAATATAGATAATGTAAAATGACGAAATGGGGGAATGTTGATTAGAAAGTATTTACATCGTATAATGTTCGTCCTCAATTTTGAGTTATGTTATTCACACTTTAATTTTCGGTTGTGTTGAAAGACATTGTTGTGTGTTCTTATTTATATGCGGCGTAATATAAATTTCGGCGATACAACTATAGATACAACTCGTAACAACTCGTTTTATGAATTTCGGCGGTTCAAAAGTTATTCATTAAAAAGCCTGATTTAAGATGAGTAAGCAAACAGCTCGAACCGAAATTCAAGTTAGCAGTTTATAAGTCCGATTCTGACAAGTAAGCAGCAAGTAAACAGAGCAAATTGAAAACAGAAAATCCAAGTTAGAGCAGAGAGCAGTTTATAATTTCTGTAATCTTGTTTTTCCTGTCAAAAGACACAAACCGAATTTTCAAGTGTGTTGAGCATATTTCGTTTTTTGATTTGTATTGTCATTGTAATGTTAGTTCCGCTTTATATGATTGATTAATTTAATTACGATTTTACGCACAAATACAATTCACGTACAAAAAATAATACTATAATTTTTGTTACAAATAATCACTCATTTTTTTTGCATTTACTTTACACAATTTACAAATTTTTTTCCAATCTATTCAGAAAAATGTTAAGTTTAAAAAAATATTTTACGAATACAGTCAATTGTATCCTTTCGTTCAAACTACCGATAATCATTGCGATACTTGCTTCGGCTTGGCTGCTGTTGTCAACAAACGATGCCGATAATACTGATAAATCAAATAGTCTCAATCCGAGTTTCAAAAATCTGCCGGATTCTGCTAGTACAATCGATAATTCTCAACGCAGCGGTATAAATATTGTTACAAATGATCCGATAACATCAAATTTAAGCCGTTCTATTTCTCCTACAGTTCAAGGGGAGATAACAGTTGCAGCGCGGCGGCGTTCTACTTCTTTGACCGGTATTAAATATATAGTCCGTTTTACACGTTATTTGAGTCAGCGTTATAGCGGCGAGAATGATAAAGCTGGTCAAGTTCCAACATCTGAAATAAAAAAAGAACTTGAAGAAAAGCAATGTCTTGAAAATGCAATCAATCGAGGCTGGCGCGACTCTGGTTGGTATATGAGTCCGATCAAACTTGGATTGTATATTTTCTTATTCTTGTTCTGGACTTTTAGCGCAAGTTGGATGAATAGCGATATGGAAAGACTCGATAATCAAAAGAGAACTCTTTATAACACCGGTTACATGTTACTTTATGTAATTATTTGTACAGCGTTGTTATTTGTGCCGATATTTTGGGTTGCTTTCCCGTTGACATTTTTAATTTGTTTTGTGCCGATTACAGTTTATGTTGTTAAACGTAATGCTCAAGTTCCGCCGCACGAACAGGTTTTAACGCCGGAGCATTTACAATTCTTATTTGCACAATGTCTCAAGATGATCGGCGTGAAAATAAAAGTTAAGAAACGTATTTATGAAGTAGGTCCAAAAATCGAATTTGAAGCAACTGGTAAAGATATAGATCCAAAAATTCTCAAGGGCAGATTAGTTATTGCAAGAAACGCGAGCGGATACAACGAGTTACGTCAACACGTTTATGACGCTATTACAAATGAGGCAACTAGTCTTATGTTTGATTTCTCTTCTACTAAAACTGTAATTAAACATTTAATTGATGGTGTTTGGTTTGAGTTGCCGGCTTTTCCGCGAAATCAAGATAAGAATAAATCAAAAGACAAATTTGATGAAATGTTAGAAGCTGCCAAGTTATTGGTTGGTGCTAATCCTGAAATGCGGCGTAATCGGCAAGAGGGTTCTTTTAGGGCTCTTGTCGGTTCGATGTATGCAAAGAAAAAAGTACGTTATGATATAAATTTTGTTTCGCAGGGAACTCAAACGGGTGAAGCAGCGTTATTACAAATTACCGCAGCAAAAGTTCCTTTTCAAACAATTGCAGCTCTTGGTGTGAGACCGGAGGTCGAACAAAAGATAATTGAGTATTTAAATAGTAAGCAAGGTTTAATTATTGTTTCAGCGCCGCCGGCAAATGGTCTTCGTAGTTCGGTTGATGTATTTTCACGTGTTTGTGACAGGTTTACGCGTGATGTTGTAAATATAGAAGATGCTGTTACGCCAAGTGAAGAAATCGAGAATATAATAATGGTAAGATATGATTCTGCAAAGGGCGAATCGCCGATTGATGTGTTACCTAATGTGTTATTCAAAGAACCCAATGCTGTGTTTGTAAGAGATATGACCGCGCTGCCGACGCTGGAATTATGTTGTAAAGATATAACAACAAACGGACGATTATTCCTGACTATGATTCGTGCAAAAGACTCTGTTGAAGCAATATTAAGATTGCTTACAACGAAAATTACTCCGCAGAACTTACTGCAGCCTCTTAGTGTAGTTATTTGTCAAAAATTGATACGCAAGCTCTGTCCGTCTTGTAAAGAACCATATAAACCTTCGCCGCAACTAATGCAGCAACTTGGTTTGAATCCTAATCAGGTACAGCAATTATTTAGAACGCGGACGCCTTTACCTGAACCGGAAGAAAAGAAACGCGGAATTTGTCAAACGTGTAATGGAATTGGATATCATGGTCGAACTGCGTTGTTTGAAATTATAGAAATGAACGATTCTATTCGTGGTTTTATAATATCAAATCCTGACTATAATGCGATAAAACAATTCATACAAAAATCGGGGCAGCGTAGTTTTATGCACGAGGGTATTGGATTAGTTGTTCAGGGCATAACGACTGTTGAAGAGTTATCACGGGTTACGCGTGCAAATACTAAATAAATCGACTTGTTAATTTCGGTAACTGATTTGGATTATTTAGCGGGCAACTGATTTCAACTGATTTGAATGAATACGAATTTGTTTATCGAATGAATCGTGTAAGATAAAATTTACTTAAATTAAACAGAAACATAATTAACCAAACCAAATTTATTAACATGGATACAATTTACGCTATATTAGAAACGTTTTATGATGTCGGGGTACCGATAGGATTATTTGCTGCGCTTTATGGAATGCGATGGAGAGAGAGATTTTGGGGAAATATTATAACAGTGTTTGTTGTTTTTTTCTCGACTCTTATTGCGGTAAATTGGTTTGAGCCGCTTGCTCATTGGGTAACGGGTCAAAGTGCGGGGACGCTTTTTATTGCAGATTATTTATTTATCTGGTTATTGTTTATTGTTTCGTTTTGTATTTTAAACGAGATTACGAGAGTCTTATCAAGGGTCAATGTAAAATTTCCGGTTCCGGTGGAGAATGCTGGTAATTTTATTATGATTACGATTCTTTTATGTATGATTTGGAGTTTTTATACTTTTTCGCTTAATGTTGCGCCTCTTGGGGAGACCGGAGGAGTAGAACTAGTGGGCGGGGATTCAACGCAGATCAAAATTTTTCGGCAGTTGTCGTCTGGTAATCTTTCAACGTTTGGCAATAAGCATATTTTTGACGAATATGGTGAATTTAGACAAGATCATCTTTTACGTAGAAAGGCGTTATTACAATATCGATTAAAAAGTGATGAGTTCCCATTTTTTTATGACGGCGAAATTCCGCCGATGAAGGGCATACCTAAAGAACAAGCAACAGTAACAGTAGATGACAACAATCCAACTCCAGACAATCCAACTCCAAACAACAATAATAACGGCGATGGAACCAGCAATCCATAAAAAGAAATTGAATGCAATGTAATATATACTTATTGTACATTAAATTTCGGTATTATTTTTTGTAACGAAAAATAATACCGAATTTTAAAGGACAATGAGTATATTACAAAATATCATAATATATCAGTGGAATAATTGTTTGTCTATTTTTTGTAATTTTTAAACACGAAATACACGAAAAGGAACTAACTATCTGTTAAGTCCCGCTAGGGACGACACTTTATTAACCGTATGCTTTA
>JAITKS010000142.1 GCA_031278315.1 Planctomycetaceae bacterium
ATATAGTTTGAAACCGGTATCAACAGAATGCTCCACATACAAAGCGCCACAAAAAAAGAAATACCAAAAGTGGGAAATATGTCTCTTATTTGTTCTTTTGTCGAATAATTTACTAAAAAAGCAGAATAATGACTGTTAAGCAAATAAGCAAAGACTGATGTACAAACACTTCCCCATAGCATGACTTTTATTCCTAAAAAAACACCTAATACAATAGGAATAACCGCAATTACTTTTTTTACTATTTCTAATTTGAGAAAAAGGTCAGACCGTCCTTTTACTTGAAGAATATTCAGATTTAAAGCATGTAAAGGATAGAGCATCCCTGCAAAACAAATTATTTGTAAATATTCGACGGCAGGCAACCATTTTTCACCTATCAGCGTTAGCAAAAGCGGTTTTGCAATAGCCGCAAGTCCAAACATACAAGTAAATGAAATAAGCATGGTCGTTTTTATTGTTTTTTGATAAGCCAATTTTAAACGTTCCGATTCTTCCTGAATAGAACTCAAAGCCGGATAGCTTACTCTTTGTATGACAGCGGTTAAATTGCTTGAAAAAATAGAACTGAATTGTTCTGCCCTTGTATATTGTCCCAATTGGTTTGCCGTATAAAAACGTCCAATAACCAAATAATAAATATTCTTATATACCGTATCTATTAATCCCGAAAGAAGTAATTTTGATCCGAATCCAAACATCTCTTTAAAACTTTTCCTTGAAAATTGACTGGATGGTCGCCACGAACTGTATATCCATAAAAAAAGAGTATTAAAAAATTGACGGGAAATTTGTTGACCCGCCAAACTCCAAATGCCATATCCTCCAAATGCCATACCAATGCCGATTGTTCCACTCAAAATAGCTGAAAAAAAAGATGCCTTAGTCTGTGTTTTAAAATCAATCCGTTTTACAAATATAGTACGTTGAATAATGGACAAAGCATTAATAATGAGAATTACGCTAATTACTCTGGTTAACGGAATAAGTACGGGTTCGTTGAAAAAAGAACTAATAATCGGCGCGCATAGATATAATATGCCGTAAAAGACAAACCCAACAACAAGATTGAAATAAAAAACCGTATTGTAATCAATATCTTTAGCATCAGTCATACGAATCAAAGCATTGGAAAATCCGCTGTCAATAAAGGAATTGGAAATTGCGATAAATACGGTTATCATTCCAATTACTCCAAATTCATCGGGCGATAACAAACGGGCTAATATTAAACCTACTAAAAATGTTATACCGGAATTTACAACATTATCTGTCAAACTCCATTTGAAGCCTGAGATTGTTTTCTTCTTAATAGATGTCATTCAAAAACTGTGATTTCAAATCTGTTAATTTTGAAAATTATGTCAATTTCATCTTTTTGTCCTCTGTTCAGACGAGGTTCTACCTCGTTCTATCCCATAAGCTGAGGTGTAAAACAAGGTTTGTTTTTTCAAAATATTCATTTTTTTTGTACCAATATGGCTAAGACTATGTTGGTATTCTTACGAGATCGTCATTGGGCGAACATACCTCTTTTGGACAAGTCTTGATGTATTCATCCTAAAGATCGTGCAGCATGTTCACTTTCCACTCCATTTTGTTGGCAAATTGTTAAAAAAACGTCAAATCCAAAAGAAGAATATCTACAAATATTTTTTCTGATACGACTTCCATAATACAATCTTTAATTAGCGCAAAGGTAATCATTTATTTTGAAATATTGTAATGTCTTTACTTTTTACAAGCCACAAAAGACA
Organism: Planctomycetaceae bacterium; assembly: GCA_031278315.1. Classification (GTDB taxonomy): domain Bacteria; phylum Planctomycetota; class Planctomycetia; order Pirellulales; family Thermoguttaceae; genus WRKP01. Next base: position 1,758 of record JAITKS010000142.1, read on the forward strand.
CGAAGTTTCACCAAATTTTCGTATTATTTTCTTCTATTTTTTCGTATAGATATTCCGGTACAAAATCAACCCCATTTTCCCAACACAAAGTATCGCATTGAACTTTGCAAGAATTAAATTTATTGATATCCAACAATTCTTTCACAACAAGTCTATGGTTGTTTTTAAATATATTGCAACTTCGTGGTTTTTCTTAGAGCAAATGTGCTGCTACATGGTTGTTGGTAATATATCGAATCAGGAACACCCCATTTCGTTCTTGATAAAATATATACCATGAAGTCATTTTGTTTGCCCGATACGTAATATATTTTAGATTTTGTCCATAACGACTATAATAAGCGGAAGCCTCTTTTCCTACATGTATACTAATATTTTGTTCGACATAAGATATTAGATTATCAACATATTGCTTTGCGGAATCAGGAAAAGCAAAATATTCTTTTTCAAAAAGGAGAATCAACAGTTCGTCTAAAAACAGTTCTACCTCTTGAGAAAAGACTATTTCATGTTTTTCTGTTCCCATTCCCATGCATCTATTTTTTTGTACAGACGTTCGCGCAATTGTTCGCCGGATATGGCAGAAGCCCATGCTTTATCAAAATCATCGTTAATGTCAATAGCTCCTATTTGTTCTAAAAACGGAGTAATTTCCACTTGATATTGATCAATATCAATACGGATATAACGTTTGCCTGTTTTTTTGTCTTTTTCAAAAATAATTCCTGATGTAGTATTCATTTCATTTTTTCTAAATTACGCTGCAAATTTACTGAGATTTTTTATATAAGAAAAAAATCATTTCGAAACCGTTGAACGAAGGTTATTTACTGCGACTTAGTGGTTTTATTTTTTTATGAACCAGTAGAGTATTAAAGTTCGCTAAGTGCATCCCAGTCGAGATCGTCTCTACAACGACTGCCGGTTATTTTTCGGAAGGGAAAGGTATTTCCAATTACTTACATATTACAGTACAAAAGTAATAAAAAAACATAAACT
>JAITKS010000204.1 GCA_031278315.1 Planctomycetaceae bacterium
TCGGATTCTTCACAATAATCGTGTCATAATATCCTGCCGCCCTTTCAGGGCTTCGGGGAGGGGGGACTTTTACCCGCCCCGCTGGGGCGGGCTATAATCCTGTTGCCCTTTCAGGGCGATTTTATTTTATGCGTGAATGGTCACCTTTTTCGTTACAAAAAATAAAACCGAATTTTAAAGTACAATGAGTATATATCACTTGTAATTTTAAACTTTGTCTTTTCAATATTATTGACGTCATTTTGATTATTGCCGTCAATGAAAAAAGACAAGCGGAATATTTTAACGGACTATTACAAATATTCAACATTTGAATACTATCTGAATAAAACGATCTATTCATCAACGATAGATCAACGATGGATCGCAGAAAATATACAACTCGTACTATTTTTTATTATTTTGTATTATCTTTTATTATTATTCTTGGCGATTCCAAAGCGTATTTAGTCAAAGCTGCGATTCGGTTGACAGCAGGAGGCTCAAACCGAAATTAAAGTGTGAGCAGTTTACAATCAAACTCGATAAAGTAAAATATAACTTAATCGTTGCTAATTGATATAGAGCCGCAATGTTTTGCAGCTCTTATACAGAGATTTGTAATATTTCACGTATATATTACTATATTACAAATTCAAACTTCAAACTTAAACTAAAATTAAAAATTAAAATGACAATAACAATGTCTCATGCCGCTACAGCAGCTGTAAAAAAATATATGGAAAATAACAGCGAAATTAGCGAAGGTTCTGTTTTGCGAATTGGCGTACTCGGAGGCGGATGTAACGGTTTACAATATTCGTTACATTTTGCGGATTTCGACGAGACAACTGATACGAAATATGATTTCGACGGCTTAATTCTAGCTACAGATCGAAAATTTGATCCGCATCTTGACGGAACAGAAATCGACTCTATCGAAACACCGCAAGGTCATAGTTATATTATAAAGAATCCGAATTTTGAAAATATACGATCGTGTCCGGGCTGCGGTTGTCATTGAACAAAAAACAATTAACATACGAGGTATTTTTAGACATGCGAATTATTGTAACGATATTTATTTTGATATTCGCTTCTTTGTTTTTTTTCGGCTATGGTTGTCGGCACGAAGAAAACAGCGTTGTTGTATCATCAAGCGGCGGCGGTCAGACTAATGACCCTTTACGGCAAGCAGAAGATTTTTTACGCGAAATAGAAATTCTCAATTCGCTTGAAGGTTCGCCGTGTTTGCCCGATTCGCAAGGTGCAGAAAAAATAGTTCAGACCGGCGATAGATTAAATACATGGATTAAACGAAAACGAGCAGATGACTCGTGGAAGTCTGAACCTGCATTTATCGAAATTGAATCTGCAATTCGCCGCGGTGCAACAAATGCAGAGTCTGCCGTGAAATTACTCGAAAGTCTGCAAGACAAAAATGCTGAAAACAAAAAAGATGTTTTGAATCCAACTCCGGCTAAAAATTCTGATACACTTATCGCCGAGTGTAAAGCGGTTGTTCGTCATTTGGCGGAAATTGAATCTGTATTGTTGACATTAGAAAATCAAGTTGGTGTAACCGATTTGAAACAATTGTCAGCTATGATTACAGGCTTGAAAGAAAAGCTCGCCGCACTGGATTCGATAACGAATCTTAATGCCAATGCGATACGTGCATTTGTCAAACAATTTGAACAAGAATCAGAACAGATTTCTGTTATCGCTGCTTATTTTAAGAATTTTGCACAATCGATGAAGACGGAAAATTTATTTATTCAAACGTCTGATGTTTATCATTTGATTCAGTCGATTTGGCTGCGTGATATTTCTAATTGGGCACGCGGTGATAAACAAGATATTCTGGAAAGAGTGAAAAATCTTTTTGATTGGACGATTTGTAATATTGCAATCCGCAATAAGAATGTAGTAAACAACATTACGTTACCGGTACAGTTACCTTGGCAATCGATTTTGTTAGGCAATGCGTCGGAATTAGACAGAGCATGGGTATTTGTTGAACTTTTAAGACAACAACGGATAGATGCCGTAATGCTCGCAGTTGAAGATGATTCTAAACCGAATAAATTATTTGTTTGGGGAGTTGGTGTATTGCTCGACGGCGAAATTTATGTATTCATTCCAGAGTACGGAACTCCGTTACCGGCGAAAGACAGTCTGACTTTTGCTGATAATGGAACGCTGATATGCAGAAATGTTGCAACGTTATCGCAAGTGTTAAACGATGATTCGTTATTGCGTCAACTTGACATCTCTGATACAGAAAAATTTCCTATTACGGCGGAGAAGCTTAAAAAATCTACGTTATTTATCGTTGCGCTGCCGGAGACAGTGTCGATGCGGATGAAAGTACTAGAAGCAGATTTAAGCGGAGGATCAAATATGATTTTATACTCAAATATAAACGAGCAGAGAAAATTATTAAGTGAGATAAAATCAACATCGGGAATGAAAGTTGAGGTTTGGAATTATCCTTTGTTAGCGAAATTTGATCAGTTATTTAAGTATATGCTCATCGGTTCTAATCTTAATATTTTCTGGACGAGTAATCCAGTATCGGCACGGCGGGGGTATCCGCTGTGGTCAGGACGTATCTTATATTTTAAGGGCGAAATCACTGGACAAAATGGAGCAATGACATACTACCAAGATGCAAGAATTTCAGATAGAGAATTGATGGACTTACGGGCAAACCCAGATTTTCGTAACGATAAAAAATTATCTCAAATTTTGCAGCTGACAACAAACCAAGCAGTTTTTTGGATCGGAATCGCTTCGTTCCAACGTAATTCAATTGAGAACGCAAAAGATTCAATGAAAGGATTGATGGCAAGTCCTGTAAATCTATGGACTATTTCGGAAGCATACATACTAGGACGTATCGCAGAACAAGAAAAAAATTACGAAGAAGCAATCAATTATTATGAAATGATCTCTAAAGGATCAACACAACTGCCGACTTTTGCAATTCGCGCAAAATGGATCCGTGAAAAAACAAAAAAACAGAAATAACGGTTAGTGCTTAGTGGTTAGTGGTTAGTTCGCATGCGGAAATTATCATCGATTATAAGTTCAAGATCTCTAAATTACTAAACAACTAAATTACTAAATTACTAAATTACTAATCAACTAAACAACTAATCGCTACACTATATATAATTATTTTTTTCCGTAACAAATTTTTTCGTAACGAAGAGACACTACAAAATCTTTTTCGTTTGTTATGTTTTTTTTCGTTACAATAAATAATCGTTACAATAAATAAAACTGAAATGCCGAGATACAATGCTTTGTGTCTCTTCGTTACCGGCAATATAGAATTTCAACATTATCAAATTAAATAACAAACTAACATTTTATGAGTGCAATTAAAATTGCTCTTTTTGGATTAGGTACAATCGGTACAGGAGTTGCCGATATTTTACTCAATCGGCACGAACACATTCGCAAAGTAACCGGACACGATATTTTACTCGCACGAATCTGCGATAAAGATATAGTCTCCCAACGCGATACTTATATTTCACCCGATATTTTAACGAATAACCCCGATTCGATATTTAACGATCCAGAAATTACAGTCGGAATTGAACTAATAGGCGGAATCGAACCGGCACGTACATTTGTCTTACGGCTGCTCGAAAATGGTAAAGATGTCGTTACGGCAAACAAGGCGTTACTAGCTGAACACGGTGCTGAATTGTTTGCCGCAGCACGTCAAAACGGCCGCACGATAGCTTTTGAAGCATCAGTGTGCGGCGGAATACCAATATTGTCGTCGATTGCTACCTCTTTGCAGGCGAATACAATTTTATCGATAAATGCAATTGTAAACGGAACGAGTAATTTTATTTTGTCTCAAATGGAACACGGCGGAACTTCGTACTCAAGTGCTGTCAAGGAAGCGCAAAAGCTCGGTTATGCTGAGGCGAATCCTGCAATGGATGTTGACGGTACGGACGCTGTACAAAAACTAGCTATACTTGCTCAACTCGGATTCGGCGCAGCAGTGAATTGGAAAGATATATCAAGAATGGGAATTGAATCTGTTGACGCTATTGATTTCAAATTCGCCAACGATCTCGGTTATCGTATAAAGTTGTTAGCGGTTGCGGATGTTGGTGAGGAGGGTCTTGAGCTGCATGTTGCGCCGACGCTTGTCAAATTTGATAATCCGCTTGCTAGAGTTCAAGACGCTTTTAATGCTGTTCGAGTTGTTGGCGATTATGTCGGGTCTGTATTTTTTCAAGGTCTTGGTGCGGGCAGGAAGCCTACGGCATCGGCAATCGCCGGAGATATAATCGACACCGTTCTCGGACGAACAAAAATTACGTTTAATACTCTTAACCTGTGGAAAGATGATAAAGAAGTCATGCCGATTAAACGCAGCGATAATTTTTACGGTAAATCGTATCTACGGTTTGATGCGGAAGACAGACCGGGCGTAATGCGGGATTTCGCCGCCGTTTTTAGCGAAAAAAATATTTCAATTGCTTCAATGATTCAGCATGAAATAAATACTATAAATGATAATTCAAGTAAACAAAAAGCTGTTATTATTTTAATTACTCACGAATCGCGTGAAGGCGATTTGTTGGCGGCTATTGAAAAATTAGAAAAAATTCCGTCTATTCAAGGAAAAATAATACGTATGAGAGTTCAAGACTAATGAGAGTTCAAGACTAAGACAATTCAAAAAAACAATAAAGAGATTTGCATAAAATATCAGTGGAATTTTTCAGTCATAGTTATATATAGTAATTTTTAGAATTAATCAAACCCGCCCTAAAAGGGCGATCGGAATAGTGATTAATGATTCGAACTTAAAGCCGATACTAATTTCCGCATGCGAACTAACCACTGACCACTAACCACTAACCACTGACCACTAACCACTAACCACTAACCATACAATTTTTGTTACGAAAAATGAAAAAAGATATGTTTAATGATTCATCAAATTTATTGGTTAATTATCGAGTTGAGATTTATTCTTATCAATTGGAATTAGTCTTGGGCGATATTACGATTCAAGAAGTTGATGCGATAGTGAATGCGGCAAATCCGTATTTAGAAGGCGGCGGCGGTGTGGATGGTGCGATACATCGAAAAGGCGGACCGGCAATAATGAAAGAAACACGTGAAAAATATCCATCGGGTTGTAAAACGGGGGCGGCTGTTCCTAGTAATGCTGGTAATTTGAAAGCGAAATATATTTTTCATGCGGTTGGTCCGTGTTGGTATGTTCAACCTGATCGTTTTGATTTGTTGAGTTCGACATACAATAGTTGTCTGAAACTTGCGATTGAGTTGAATTGCAAGAGTGTTGTGTTTCCGTCGATTAGTACGGGCAGTTATGGTTATCCGATCAAGGAGTCGTCGGTTACGGCGGTCAACACAATTGGTGATTTTTTCCGATCAATTCAAGGACAAAATACGCCGCTTGAATTTGTAAGATTCAGTTTATTTTCCGAGCAAGACTTCACCGCTTATCACAACGCAATAGATAAATACTTAATTAGCGGTTAACGGTTACAAAAATACATTCACATAATTACATAATTATTGTTACAAAAAATCAATGGATAATATAGAGTTATATTCCCGCCGAGCAAAAGAATTAGAAGTAATCCTCAATTTGAGTAAATTACTTAGTGCGGGATTAGATCAGCAAGTGATTTTATCTTCGACGCTGGATTTGCTTAATGAGGAGCTTAATTTATTTCGCGGTTTGATTCTGTTGTTTACACCCGATAAAGAAGGACTTGTACTTGAAGTTGCACAAGGAACGACACAATTTCAACAAGGTAAGTTGACATATCATCGAGGTGAAGGCATAGTCGGACAAGTTGTTGAAACCGGACTTCCTGTAACGATATTGAAAGTATCGGAAGAGCCGAATTTTCTTGATCGGATTTATAATCGGCGTCAAAAAAATACAGGTGAGATTAGTTTTATTTGTGTTCCAATAGTTTGTGAAAGCGAAGTATTAGGAACTCTTTCTGTTGATCGTTCTTACGATGGCGATGTTGTTTCGCTGGATCATGACATGCAGCTCTTGAAAATAGTAGCAAGTATGATCGCTTATGATGTTAAATTGCGCCGTCAAGCAGCTGCTATTCATAGCTCGCTTGAGGAAGAAAATATACGATTGAAAAACGAGTTGCGGGAACGGTTTTGTCCTGAAAATATAATTGGCACGTCGAATGCAATGCGTGAAGTGTATCAAGCGATTTATCAAGTTGCGGCAAGTGATGCGACGGTACTAATTCGAGGCGAATCCGGCACCGGTAAAGAGCTTGTTGCTCATGCGATTCATGTTGCGAGTTTGCGGGCGAAACTTCCGTTTATAAAAGTTAATTGTGCAGCGTTGAATGAAAACTTACTCGAAAGTGAATTATTCGGACATGAGAAAGGATCGTTTACAGGTGCCGTAACTCAACGAAAAGGACGAGTCGAAGAAGCAGAAGGCGGAACTCTTTTCTTAGACGAAATTGGTGATTTCTCTCCGATTATTCAAGTCAAGTTATTGCATGTTTTGCAAGAGCGGACTTATGAGCGTGTCGGCAGCAATGCGTCGCGCAAAGCAAATGTAAGATTAATTTGCGCAACGAATAGAAACCTTGAAGCGGCGATGGAAAGAGGAACATTTAGAGAAGATTTGTATTACAGAATAAATGTTTTTCCGATAATGTTACCGCCGTTAAGAGATAGAAGCGGCGATATTATGTTGTTAGCAAATCATTTTATCGAAATGTATGCGAAACGAATGAATAAAAAAATAAAAAGAATCGGACCGTCGGCTATTGATTTATTGACAAGTTATAGATGGCCAGGAAATGTCAGAGAACTTGAGAATACTATTGAACGTGCTATTTTGGTTAGTCAAGACGGTGTCATTCATGGGCATCATTTACCGCCGACTTTGCAAACGTCAAAGGTAACGAACACTATAGGGTCGGGAACGTTTGAAGAGCGGGTCGCTGTTTTTGAAAGAGATATTATCATGGACGCATTAAAACGCAGCCGCGGAAACATGGCTGCCGCAGCTGTCGATCTAGGAACAACATCAAGAATATTAAGATACAAAGTAAAACAATACAACATCGATCCAAAACAATTCACAAGATAATTTCAAT
>JAITKS010000253.1 GCA_031278315.1 Planctomycetaceae bacterium
CAAAATAAAAGTGTGGAAAATCATGTCAGACCGATACCGAAATCGACAACAAAGACGGCACTTCTTAAGAACAAAACTCATTTGCGGAATCATAAACTACGAAACCATAACAAAAAGTTAGAAGTAATATAACAACAGAATATTTGTTATTTATATTTCGTTAATATATCACAAATACTCTCCGCCTCAAAAGACAATAGACCGTAAGAACAATTTATCGTTTCAATAAACAAAAAAATTACGTGGTATTTTTTTGCATGTTGCCGTTACAGGACGACTACGCGGAAAAATCTAACCCGCCGTATTGCAGCGGGCTAGATTATGTTACACTTGTAGGAAAATAAAACCGAAAATTACGACAGTGTATTAACGTTAGAGAAAAAGTTTAATAAAAAATGTCAAAAAAATTGATATAACTCAAATAATAAAAAAGAGTTAGGGTAAAAATCTGAACAAGCAAATATGGAACATCCGTTGTATCTGATTTTCGTTTTTTTTGTGCAATTTCGTGTGTTTCGTGTTTTAAAAAATTAGGTGAAAAATAAGGTTCGTCAAAAATGAACGTGAAACATTAGAAAAATTTTTACCAATATATTACCGATTTTTACGTTTATGCAATTCACAATTAATAAGTACGATTATTATCATTCATTATCAAATTTTCACATTTGTCTGCGATTTGCGTTGGCGACAAATTGTCTGTGTTAATTGCAATAGTTGCAGTTTGCTCGTAGAACGGTTTTCTTTTTTCAATTAGAAGATCAATTTCCTCAAGCGGCAGAAGAGACGTTAAATTAGGCCGCATAGTCTGCGTTGCGGTATCAGCTTGTATCCTCTTTAAGACAGTCTCAGGAGATGCTTGTAACCAAACAACATTGCCGATTTCACGAAATTTATTTCTCGTTGTTTCCCGCAAGATTGCACCGCCGCCACTCGCTAAAATTATCGGCGTTTTTATTGCTAATAAATCCGCAATGACCAATTCTTCAATATCCCGAAATCCAGATTCTCCATGAAACGAAAAAATTTCAGCAATACTCTTTCCAGCTTTTCGCTCGATTTCCTTATCACTGTCGAATGCTGGAATAGAAAGTCTTTCACTCAAAATTGACGCAACCGTCGTTTTGCCGGTGCCTCTATAACCAATTAAAATCATCTTAATATATCAGTGAAATAATTTTAAACATGTATCCATTAAAATCGCCCTTAAATTTTGCAGTAGTGGTTAGTGGTTAGTGGTTAGTTCGCATGCGGAAATTAGTACCGACTCTAAGTTCGAATCATTAATCACTTGACACTATTATTCCGATCGTCCTTTCAGGGTTGGTTTGAATTTCAGGGTTGGTTTGAAATTCAAAGTTGGTTTGATTAATTCTTAAAATTATTACATATACGATGACTGCAAAAAATTCCGCTGATATATTTATGATATATTACAAATCATTTATTTGTAACAATTTTTTTTCTATTCTTTAATTACTAAATTTATCATTTTGCCTCTAACAATAATTTTTTTTACAATTGTTTTACCTTCGATTAAATTACTAATTTTTGAGTCTGCAATTGCCATTTTTTCTAACGTTGTTTCATCGGCGTTTACCGCAACAATTATTTTTGATTTTAACTTCCCATTGATAGAAATAGGAATCTCTACCATTGATTCTTCTATTGCCGATTGATCAAAAGAAGGCCATTTTTCAAATGCAATAGTTTTATTATGCCCTAAAATTGACCACAATTCTTCCGCAATATGAGGAGCAAAAGGCGATAATAATATCACAAATTTTTCCATCGCCGACTTTGGCCGAACCTGCTCCTTCAAGAAAAAATTTGTAAATTCCATCATTCTCGCAATCGCTGTGTTAAAAGACATGCTGCGAATATCTTCCGTAACATTTTTTATCGTTTTATGCAAAATTCGATTTTGTGTTTCTGTCAGCGGAATATCTTTTACAGATTGCTCTAATTTATTATTTTCATCATTAACCGCCGCAATCATTTTCCAAACACGATCAAGAAAACCTCGCACACCATGTACACCATCCATCGACCAAGGTTTAACAGATTCTAACGGTCCCATGAACATTTCGTACAGTCTCAAAGCGTCGGCGCCGTATTGTTCAACAACGGTATCAGGATTTATCACATTTCCGCGACTCTTCGACATTTTATTAGCTCGGCTGTCAACTTGAATTTGTTCATTTTCGGCGAGAATAAAATTTTCACCTCTTTTTATTACTTGTTTATTGTCGAGTTTAACACTCTGTAATTTTACATCCGGTTCAGATTTTAACGTTCCAATACCATCCCTGCCGATATTGATTTGCGTTGTTGAAATCCAATTTCCATTTGTTGAATTTTTGAAACCTGTAAATTCCATTTCACCTAATATCATTCCCTGATTAACCAATTTTTGAAACGGTTCAGGATACGAAACGATTCCATAATCATACAAAACTTTGTGCCAGAACCTTGCATATAATAGATGCAAAACGGCATGCTCCGCCCCGCCGACATAAAGGTCAACAGGCGACCACGCTCTTTCTAATTCGGGATCGACCAATGTTTTTTCATTATGCGGATCGATATATCTCAAGTAGTACCAACAAGAACCAGCCCATTGCGGCATTGTGTTTGTTTCACGCTTATATTTTTTATTGTTACGAAAAATATACAACCAATCTTTCGGCGCATGTTCTAACGGCGGTTCGGGCGTATTATATTCGGCGTCGAATGTTAATCCTTCGGGAATATCTAACGGCAACTCCGACTCATCTAGTGTGATAGTTCGCCCCGTTAAATTATCCGAATCGTCGAGTTCATGTAAAATTGGAAAAGGTTCACCCCAAAAATGCTGTCTGCTGAAAAGCCAGTCTCTAATTTTATAATTGACAGCCTTACACCCAATACCAGATTTGTGTAAATCCTCCGTTATACATTCCTTAAACTTGACTGTATTTAAACCGTCATATTGACCGCTGTTGACCGCAGTACCTTGTCCCGTAAACGCTTCTTCGAGTTCAATAATATTCGTTACAATAATGTTAGATTCAGCTGAATTTTTTTGCACAACTTGAATTATCGGTAAGTTGAAAGTTTTAGCGAATTCAAAATCTCTCGTATCATGCGCTGGAACAGCCATAATTGCACCCGTACCATAAGAACTTAAAACATAATCAGCAACCCAAATCGGAACCGGTTTGCCGGTCAACGGATTTATTGCAAAAGAACCGGTAAAAACTCCGGTTTTTTCTTTAGCTAAATCTGTTCTGTCAAGATCACTTTTTGATGCGGCTTGCTCACAATAATTTTCAACGATTGGACGTTCCTTATCTGTCGTAATTTTTTTGACTAACGGATGCTCCGGCGCAATTACCATGTACGTTGCACCGAAAAGCGTGTCAGGACGCGTTGTATAAATTCGCAAAACACCGCTTTCAGGTTTTCGCGGAAAACCAGACTTTTCACGTTCCTTTTTCCACTCAATGAACCCGTTTATATCAGGTTCTTGTCTGCCGGATTTATTTTTTGTAACAGAAAATAAATCACCAATATAGAAATCAACCTCCGCACCGGTACTTCGCCCAATCCAATTTTTTTGCAAAGTTTTAATGCTTTCCGACCAATCAAGATTATCAAGATCATTTTCAAGTCTGTCTGCATAAGCGGTGATTCGCAACATCCACTGACGTAAAGGTATTCGAATAACAGGATGATTACCCCGCTCACTTCTACCTTGAATCACTTCCTCATTTGACAACACCGTGCCAAGAGCTGAACACCAATTCACCGGTGCTTCAATTTGATAAGCTAGACGATGTTCATCTTTGTACAATTCAGGATCGGCAACATTCGATGGAATAGGTAATTCAGAAATCGGACGTCCCTTTTGCTTTTCAGGATCGAACCAAGTGTTATACAATAATATAAAAATGTATTGCGTCCATTTGAAATATTTAATGTCAGTAGTTGCTAATTCACGGCTCCAATCATAAGCATAACCGAGCATTTTTAGCTGCCGGCGGAAGTTAGCAATGTTCGTTTCAGTGATTTTTCGAGGCGGTGTACCAGTTTTTTTTGCCTGCTGCTCGGCAGGTAAACCAAAAGCATCCCAACCCATCGGATGCAAAACCGTTGACCCGTTCATTATTTCAAATCGACTAACAATATCAGTTGCAGTGTATCCCTCAGGATGACCAACATGCAAACCATTACCACTCGGATAAGGAAACATGTCGAGAATATACAACTTCTTTCCCGACGGTAAACGCGGTGTCACAAATGTATTATTTTTTTCCCAATATTCCTGCCACTTTGGTTCTATTATCGATGGATTATATTTCATGTTTTTGATTTTTTTGTATTCCAAAAAAATTATTCATATTCCAAAAAATTAAAAGTAGAATTTTGAAATCTAAATTATTTGAAATCTAAATTAAATGAGAGCAGCGTAAATTTACCCTGAAACAACAACTCAAAATAAAGATATAATCAAAGTACGAATTGTTTACTCAAAGATGTTACTCTCTAGTCAGAAATAATTAAAAATAAAATTCTACAAATTCACAATTCACAAATCTACAAATCTACAAATCTACAAATTTGCTGCAAAAATATTTCACGAGATATAACAAAATTTCACTGAAATATTATTTGTTGTTTTTCTGCTTTTGAAACTACACTACAACGGAATTTAATGCGTTGTTTAAGTCGTCGATGATGTCGTCGGCGTCTTCGATACCTACCGATAAGCGAATTAAATTATCAGTAATACCTATTTTGTTTCGTTCCGATTCAGGTAAAGCAGCATGCGTCATTGTCGCCGGATGACAAATTAACGTTTCTGGTCCCCCAAGACTTTCAGCCAGAATTATCAAATTTAATCCTGCAAAAAAATTCTTTACATTCTCAATATTGCCTCTCAAAACAAAAGATACCATTCCCGATAAACCTCTCATCTGTTTTGCAACTAATTCATGCCGCGGGAAATCTGTAAAACCTGGAAAGAAAACCTTTTCTACCGACGAATTTTTTCGTAAGAATTCTGCAACTTTATAAACGTTTTCTTCATGTTTTTTCATTCTCAACGGCAGCGTGCGAATCCCGCGTTGTAACAAATAACAATTCAGCGGACCTGGAACGGCACCGGCGGCATTTTGATAAAATTTTAATTGCTCGTAAAGTTCCGAATCGTTGACCACAACCGCACCGGCAATGACATCGCTGTGTCCGCCTATATATTTTGTGCAACTATGCGTAACAATATCAGCACCGAGCTGCAACGGATTTTGAAATACCGGACTCGGAAAAGTATTGTCAATTACAAGCAAAGGCGTAACACCTTTTTCGTTACGAAAATTCTTGATAAGTTCGGCAGTTTCGGTAATGTCAAATAAATCGAGAAGCGGATTCGACGGCGATTCGCCCCAAACAAGAACAGTTTTTTTTGTAATAGCATTGCTAATTGCTGACGGAGTAGTATCAGTTGGAATGCTGATTTTAATATTATATTTATCGTAAACTTTGTGAAAAAGTCGATACGTACCGCCATAAATATTAGGCGTTGCAACAATTTCATCGCCGGGTTTGAGCAAGTCGAGAATAGCCGTAGACGCAGCTTGACCTGAAGCAAATGCTAAAGCATGTTTACCAAACTCTATTGCAGCAATTGATAACTCAAGCGCATGCCGGCTTGGATTATTACTGCGTGCATATTCGAATTCGCCGCGAAGTTGTCCGATTCCGTCCATTGCAAAAGTTGATGTAAGTGCAACCGGTACACAAACCGCACCAGTATGCGGATCCGGACGCTGACCCGCATGAACCGCTATCGTTGAAAATCTCATTTAGATTTTGGAATGTTAAACTATTAATATTAATTTCGGAACACCTCTAAAACATTTTTTTTAGGTATTTTCTATTCACACCGTACAATCATATCATACAATCGTATCGTACAATGAATTTCGGTAATATGACGATATAAAAGGAACTTCTAAAAAACTCGTTTCCTCCCAATCCTGCCCTTGAAAAATACGGACTCGCAAATATCGTTTTGAATAAAATCGAATTTTTAGAACTCGCCTAAAAACATTTTGTCTAAAAGGCTATTCATCAAAAAAACTGCTGCTTCCCAATAGGTAATCCCAAGAGGTAAACAGATAGCTCGAACCGAATATTCAAATGAAATCAGTTTAAAATTTTCGTTTGTTTCTTATTCTCAAAAGATATCACCAATTATCAGAGATACTCGATATGCCGCAAAATCGCAATATGCAAAATCGCAAAATATTAAGCTCCCGTTTTTAACTTGCGTATTTGCGCTGATAACCGCGATTTTTTTCTTGCTGCAGCATTCTTGTGAATAATTCGCTTTGCACCAGCTTGATCTAACGCTTTGGAAGCAATTTTGAATAGACGTTCTGCTTCATTAATATCCCCATCTTTGATCGCTTGAATTACATTCTTGCAACGATTGCGGACAAATGAACGACACGAACGATTCCTTTCACGTAAAACAATATTTTGCCGAAGACGCTTTTTGGCACTTTTAATATTAGGCATACTTTTTTACCTTTACTAAATTTAAGTTTTTATCTTTGTTTTTAACTTTACGCAACTTTTTGTTAAATTTCTACAATTTGTCAATTTTTTTGTGTCGATAAAGATTGAATTAAGAAGCTCACTTTACACAACACAACATGAACAAACTAAATCAAACTACCACATATATCGACAGATTCGAATTAGACTTTTTGAGTCGAAAACTGTTACTCATACGAGATAATGAGTAATTCCAATTTATGACTTGGCTTTATTTTCTCAAATAATCATGTTTCGAATTTTTAAGGGTGATAAATTTTACGTTTTTCTACACTTTTGTCTAGTCGCCCCCCATGTCTTTGTAAGAAAAATCTATTGCTGCTAATCTATAACCATATTATTTTCGGATTTGTTGTAATATATCAGTGAAAATATCGTCAACGCTTATCACTTGAATTTTCAGCTCGATCCGCCGACTGCCTGCCGGAAAACAGACAACTCAAACCGAAAATTAAAGCCGAAAATTAAAGTATGAACAGTTTAAAATGCCTTTTAGAAATTGCACCTATTGATATTGTTGTCCATGTGTGTATCATAACAATTCCGATTCAATCTGCAACACTAAACTTTGACCTTTAAGTAATACTATTGGTCAATATTGTATAGCCTAAAATACTAACCAAAATAAGAAAAATAATTTTATATCATTGCATAATGAACATAACAATCTTTTCTTATCAATATTCAAATTAGAAATAATCATATATTAACATTATGAAACAATTAGCATTAGATACCCAAACATTCGAGATTTTACGAAACAACAAATGTGTTTATGTTGACAAAACAGAAGACATTTACCGTATGATTACAAGCGGAAGAATTTATTTTCTTTCGCGTCCCCGCCGATTCGGGAAATCGTTACTGGTCAGTACTCTTGATTCAATATTTCAAGGGAAAAAAGATCTGTTCAACGGTCTCTATATTTACGACAAATGGAAATGGGAAGAATATCCGGTCATCACAATAGATTGGACAGGAATAAACCATTCGACTCCAGAAGATATGAAAGACAGTTTGGTATTTAATTTGACGAGAATTGCTCGAAATTATCAAATTACATTAACGGCAAAAAATGCATCCGATTGTTTTATCGAGTTAATAGAATCTTTACACAAACAGAGCGGCAAAAAGGTCGTTGTACTAATTGATGAGTATGACAAACCAATTACCGCTCATCTCACCGATTCTTATTTGGAAACAATTAAAAAAAATGTACATGATTTTTATCAGGTGATGAAAAGCTCAGACAAATATTTGCAATTTGTTTTTCTTACCGGA
>JAITKS010000330.1 GCA_031278315.1 Planctomycetaceae bacterium
AATAAAGTGTCGTCCCTAGCGGGACTTGGATATGTTTATAGCGTTGATCCGTAAGCTAAAGCATACGGTTAATAAAGTGTCGTCCCTAGCGGGACTTCTTGATATTTAGCTCTTGTTCGTACATTTCGTGTTTAAAAATTACAAAAAAATTGAAAAACAATTATTCAACTGATATATTACGAAAATTTTTATTGAAAATTATTGTTGAAAATTATTGTTGAAAATTATTGTTTTTTCTTTTTTATTTTTTCGTGTATTCCGTATTTTTGTGAGTTTCGTATTTCAAAAAAATATATTATGAATTGCCGTTAAAAAAGACAATTCAAAAGAGCAATTACCAAATCTTACTTGTTTACAGCTTTTAACATTACGCGGCTGTCTGCAACAGATGCGCCATTGCCTTCAGCATGAACGATCAACGGATTTATGTCACATTCGGCGATTTCAGGATGATTCACGACCATTGCCGATAATCTCAAAATTACATCAATAATTGCATTGATATCGCGTTTTGGTTTTCCTCTATAACCGTCCAAAACTTTAAACGCTTTGATTTCCCGTACCATTTGTTCCGCTGTTATTTTCCACATTGGAGCTAGTCTAAACGAAACATCTTTTAACAACTCGACAAGCGTACCGCCAAGTCCGAACATCATTAACGGACCGAGAGAATCTCTGTTACATCCGACGATTAACTCTTCGCCTTCTCTCGCCATTTCTTCGATTAGAATGGCGTCGATTTTTGCCCCCGGTACATTCTTTGCGATGTTTGCATGAATTTTTTCGTACCCTGTTTTTGCACCGTTTTCACCTTCGATATTAAGCAGCACTCCGCCTGCGTCAAATTTGTGAACTACATCTGCCGACATTACTTTCATCACAACCTTCGACCCGATTTCTGAAACGGTTTTAACCGCTTCCTCCGACGATTTCGCAACACCGCTTTTTAATAACGGTAATTTGTAACATTCAAATAAAACTCTACAATCAGCCTGCGTTAGATATTTTTCTTTAGCGTCTTTTAAGAATCCTGCAATTACACTGCTTGCTTTTTTTACATCTATATCGTTGTAAGTTACGAATTGTCTTTCATTCACATTTATTGATTTCATTTCAACCAAACGAGCTGCTGCACCAAGAGCTTTAACAGCATTTTCGGGGAACGAATAATTCGGTACACCTTGTTTTACTAGAGCCGTTGCGCCGTCAGCAACCAATTCATCACCGAGAAATGCGCCGACAACCGGTTTGCCGATTCGTTTTATTACTTCCGGCAAGATTTCACCGCATTTATCTGAATCAGTCATTGATTGCGGTGTCAAAACGATTACTCCCATGTCAACATTCGGGTCACTTAACACTGATTCGAGAGCAGCTTTGTAACGATCACTGTGAGCGTCGCCGAGTACATCGACCGGATTGTGCAGCGACGCTGCTTCCGGCAACACGGGTACGAGAGCATTATGTGTTTGTTGTGATAATTCTGCTAATTTTAATCCGGCATTGATAGCGGCATCTGTTGTCATAATTCCGGGACCGCCTGCATTTGTAACGATTGCAAGACGTGTACCTTTCGGCAGAGGTTGTGAAGTGTATAAAGCGGCGTAGTCGAATAGGTCTGAAATTGTGTCAACTCGTTGTATTCCGCTTTGTTTCAATATTGCTTCGTAAACGGCGTCTGAACCTGCGAGAGAACCTGTATGCGAACTAGCTGCTTTCGCCCCTTCCGCCGATCTGCCCGATTTAAGACAAAGAATCGGTTTACCTTGTTCCCAGAAAATTTTCGATGCGATATCAATGAAACGCCGTGCGTTACCGATATCTTCGATATACATTGCGATTACTTGTGTTTCGGGATCGTTTCCCATGTATTCGAGCAGATCAGTTTCTTTCAAATCTGCTTTATTTCCAAAGCTGATAAATTTACTGAATCCGATTTGTCTAGCTCGTGCATAATCGAGTACAGAAGTACAAAGCGCACCGCTCTGCGAAATAAAACCTAGACTGCCATGTAAAGACATAATCGGTGCAAATGTAGCATTTAGATTATACGCCGGATTCGAATTAATAACGCCGAGACAATTAGGTCCAATAAGCGGAATGTTTGCTTCATGCACAAGATCGATCAATTGTTTTTCACGATCAATTCCTTCGCCTCCGATTTCTTTAAATCCTGCTGAAATAATAACGAGTCCTTTAACTCCTTTATTTTTACATTCAGTTACTACAGAATTAACAACTTTAGCAGGTACTAATAATACAGCAAGATCGATTTCATCTGGAATCTCGCCGATTGTTTTGTAAACTTTTGCGCCGTGAATTTCATCGGCTTTAGGATTCACCGGATAAATCTTACCCGTGAATTTATGTCTGACGAGGTTTAATACGACGTCGTTACCAGCTGTACCGGGTTTTGTCGATGCTCCGACAACGGCAACTGATTTGGGTTTAAAAATAGCATCTAATTTTGAAATTGTTGACATGAAATTTCTCAAAGTAAACTTTGATTGTAATGTTAATATACTTTCATACGTTGAATGTCAGTTTTATTTTTTGTTACAAAAACAGCAAACGAAAAAATTCTGTAAAAACACAATGATTTGTGTCTTTAATTTGTGTTTCTAGTTTTCGATTTATTTATTGTAACGAAAACAAAATTTTCAAGTGTGAAGAGTATAGTTAGTTAATGGTGAAACATAAACATAAATGTAAACGCAAATTAAATCTTGACTGTTTACATTTAGAAATTACTTATTACAAAAAGCAAAAAATTAATTTTGCAAAATGTATATGGTTCGTATCTAATAATTTTAACGGCTTAAAAGTACACAGAGTATAATTGTGTCAGCACATATTATTGTGTTGTTACAAGAAAAACATGTGAGATTAAATCGGAAATTAAAATACGAATAGTTTAAAAAGATACCGTAATCCAACTAAAATAAAAGCCCCCCCAAGATAAAGTTAGTTAATCTGTTTTTTTTATTAATCACAGAGGACACAAAGAAAGGTAATATATCAATTACACTTTCAAATTCGTTTTTTAGTAATATATCAGTGGAATATTTTTTTTATTAACCACAGAGAACACAGAGAAATCAGATTTTGTAATTTTAGATTTTAAATTTAAGTGAATTACTAAAAAATATTTTAGCTGGGAACGCAGGCGTCCCGCCTGCATCTTTTTTGTACAAAAAACAAAACTAAAAATGCGGTCGAGACGACCGCGATCCGGTAACAATAAATTATTTCACTGATATATTACAAAAAATCTAAAATGTAAAATTACAAAATATTCTTTCTCTGTGTTCTCTGTGTCCTCTGTGGTTAATAAAAAAATTGTAATATCTGTGGAAATTTTCAAAGGTTTTAAATTTATTTTTTACTAACCTTATTTTCAACCTTATTTTTCTTAACTAAACAACCTTAGTAGCAATGAATCTCAAAAAAACAAAACCTTATTACCTTATTATCGAAAAACGATTTTTTAATAAGGTAATAAGGTTGGCTAAAAATAATTTGAAACATCTGAAAAATAATAAACGAAAAAATTTTTTTCATTTGTTATTTTTTTTGTTTCTTTTTGTTATTGTAATTTACAAATCTTTTTTTACTTTTGAGATACAAAATCTGTATTTGCCTGATCTTTCCATTGGTATTTTTTCCATGTAAACACAATCGAAAACAGCTTTGCTGCCGAAACGCTTATTCACAAGATTACTAATCTGTTCTATTGTCGATTCACCGAAATCAGACGCTTTTACAATATTAAATGTAAACTTGTTAATATCCTCCTGAATTATTTGCAATTGTACAATACCATCAACTTGACACGCAAAATTTTCTGTTAACGAAATCCCTGAAACATATTCACCCTTGTCCGTAACAATATAATCTGCAACACGTCCCTCAATTCTTTCAAACATCGGTAAAGTTCTGCCGCACGGACATTTCCTGTCAGTCCAAATAGCACTGTCCCCAATATTGTAACGTATTAATGGCATCGCATAATTATATAAATCAGTTACTACAACAAATCCCGGTTCGCCTACCTGCACAGGATTACCAGATTTGTCTAACAACTCAACATACAATGCGTCAGAATTAACATGTAATCCATTGCACAATTCGCACTCACACGCAATTAATGAAACTTCCTCACAACCATATCTGTTTGTAACACGGCAATCGAAAACCTCTTTTATTAATTTACGCTCGAAATCATGCAGCACCATACAAGTTGAAAGTATTCCATGAGGCTTGATTTTCACGTCTGGATGTTTCAGCTGCAAATATTTCGCATACAAATAAAGAGAATGCGCATGACCAAATAACATGCCCGGAGAATACCGCAATAATTGTTTAGTAAATTTGTCCATCGACTGCTCATCCATTTTAAGAGTATCAAGAAACGTATAATAACGTTCTAACAAAAGATTTCTTATTATTCCAAAGAAATCTTGACGCAATTTCGGATTGCCCCAAATCGCTGCAATCCGCTCACCGCGTTGCCAACCCGTCCACTCGTCGCTGCGTAGAGTTGCCGCACGCTTAAATTGTGTACATTCCTCATCGGCATAAACTGTAACCGAAACACCAGTCGAACCAGATGTAGTAAATCGCGTCAACTTGGATAAATCGGAATACTTCGATGAAATCATGTCATCAAGCCGCATTCTTAAATCTGTCTTGGTGAGAATCGGCAGCTTTTGAAGATCATCAAGTTCTCGAATATCGTCGGGTTTAAGGTTCAATGAATCGAATCGTTCTTGCCAAAATTTACATGTATTATACGCGTGATAAATTACTTCACGCATCTTTAAAGTTTGATCCGCAAGAATTACATCGGGTGAGTAATATTGCGTTTTGAGCATCTCCCGATAATATTTCAAATAATTACTATGTTCCCGCCGCGCCCACAAAGGCATCACAAAATTACGTGAAAAAAATGCTAAAAAGTCCATTGAATTTATTATTTAATTTGTTGGTTTTTAATTAGAAATGCCGTATTAGAAATGCCCGTATTAAATCAGTAAAATCTTAATCCAAGATTTTAAGAATCATAGCACAAAATAAATAAAGATGTACAAGGGTAGAAAGATTTTTTACACTGTTTACACTTAAACTATTCACATTTGTTGCCGGTTAAAGTTGTTTATTAATTTATTGGAAAGTCGGCGGATCGAACAGAACAGAATAAATTGAAAGCAACAATTTAAAAGCGTCTTTTGATAATTTCTTTTGTTTCGTTTAGCCATTGATGTCTTTGTTGTTCTGTACTCATAATAATTGATTCGAAATTCCGCCGTTCAAATGATTTTGATCCTAATAAACCGAAAACAATTGTTTTCCAAAAGACTTCGATTGGATCGCCGTAAACGTTCAACTCAATATCTCTAGGTGTATTCGATGTAGAAAAAACTTGAACGATTTTATCACCAATTCGTGAAACAACACCTTGAGGTGTGAAATTATAAATAGAATCTTGCCGAAAAATACGATCAAGCCAACCGCGTAAAATCGCCGGCGGGCCTCCCCACCAATTGGGATGAATAAAAATCAAGCCTTGTGATTCGCGAACTTCGTCAATGTAATTTCGTAAAGAGGACGGCAATTCTGATTCGGTCAATTCAACTTCGCCGTTAGGCAGCACCGGATCAAATTTCTCTAAATAAAGATCATGAAAACAAACTTCATGACCTAATCGTAAAAGTTCCTCATTGACAGTTTGATAAACCGCATGATTAAAACTACCAATTTTCGGATTTGCCAAAATAACAAGAACACGCATTATAGTGGTTAGTGGTTAGTGGTTAGTGGTTAGTGGTTAGTGATTTGAGCTTTGTAGCCGGTTATTGTTCCGCATGCGAACTAAACCACTAAGCACTATTATAGTGGTTAGTGGTTAGTGGTTAGTGGTTAGTGGTTAGTGATTAGTGGTTTGAAATTAGTGATTCGAACTTAGTGGTGATTCAAACTTAGTGATTCAAACTTATTAGCCGTAATATCTCCGCATGCGAACTAACCACTGACCACTAACCACTGACCACTAACTACTAACCACTATTTTCAACTGCTGATATTATTGTTTCTTTGACTTGTTCAGGCAAGCGGGACCAAGATTTTACTAGCTTTTGTAAATTTTGATCAAGTTTAATCGAACTCTGAATATTATTGTAACCTTCGTGTTCATTGTGTTCATTGTGTTCATCTTCATATTCATCGTTATTGTTATTGTTATTTAATTCTGAGTCGGAGTTTTGTTCTAATTCTGTTTGGTTGTCAATATCGATAACTCTTAATTCAGGGGTGTCAGATGAATTTTCTTTTACGATTTTTAATTCAATTTTGTTTTCGTTATTGTTATCAATTTCGTTATTATTTTCGATTTTTTTATTTTTTACGGCGTTATCAATTTCTCGTCTCATATCAGAGACTTGCAGCGTAACCAATTTTAATGCGTCTGCGCCTTCTGTTGCCTTCTTTTTGAGAGCGTTAATTCGATCATGTAACGGTAAAACCGGTTTTAATACCGGCGTAACAATAGAAGGTAAATTGAGACTTCCGCCTTTAATTTCTTTACCAGATTTTTTAATTTTGCTAATTCTAAAATTAGGTTCAGATGTTTTGTCCGAAGATAATTTATCGTTTACATTACATGAACGCGATAAGGATGCAAGCGGTCGTACTGGTTTACTCAACGCAGCTTCGATGCTTTTGTCAACTTCGCCTGACACGGAATTAAAATTATTATCGTTACAATCTTTAATTAGAGTTACAGCTTGAATTGTTTCAGTTGTTTTTAGTTGAGCGTCCGGTTTCGATTGCGGTTCTTGTTTCGGCGTTTTTGAACTTAACGTTTTATGTACTGATTTCGATTTTTTCGAGCAATCGTTTGTTGATTTTGCGGTAACATTTGTAGAAATCTTTTTTATACCTTCAGTCAGACGAATTGAAGACCTGAACGCTGCTGTTGGTCGTTGTTCTAATCGTGAAGAACCGACAAGGCGTAATCGGCTAACAGATAAACTACTCGAAATATCCGGTTGAAATGAACGGTTTTCATTAGCAAAAAAATCTATTATCGCCTCATCACGATAATCTTGAAATGAAAACGCAACCGGCTGATTGTTATCTTTAGGCATAAACTTTCTTTTGTTAAGGTGAAACAAAGATTTGGTTTTTTGTAATATATCAGTAGAATTTTTGTTTCTCGACTTTTGTTGGATTATGAATTTTGTTTATGTTTATTATGTTGAAAAGTAAAACCGAAATTTCAAATATGTTGAAAATAAGATGAAAAAAATAATTCAAGTATTTATTCCAAAGCACAAAAAGCCGGATTTACAATTAAGTAAACCGGCAAGTGCTGATGAAAATCAGTAACGTCAGTTTATTTGCATTTGATTTATGCCGCATCGTTTTTTGATTTCATCTCTACCCAATTTCGTTTGTAATGTAGTGCCTCAAGTAATTCGCAAAGCGTCAAGGTTCTATTTTCTAACTCAAGCGGGATTTCCATACCAGGGTCGCAAACTAGATCGACGGTACCGTCTTCACCGATTAAATCATCGAACTCGCGTAGTAATCCATCTTGAACCGCTTGTCTTACAAGATGTCCGCGTGTTGCGGATATTTCACCTGCGCGTTCACCTAAACTGTCCGCAGCGCGTTTGGCTAACGCCGGAAGATACTCACTCGCAATCTCGATTACACGAGGCGTATATACTTTAACTTGCATTTTCAAACTCCTAACAACGCACACACCGGAAATTACGATAATATAAAGATATAAACTAAAATCCCAACATGCAATCTTAATATTTTATCGAATTTCAATGTGCAAGCTGTTTAATCTCTCAAAGGAACTCTTCAAATAATTTGTAAAGATATCGGATAAAATATCCGTTATCTGCCACCTAACTGTTTATCGTCAATTTTCGGATCAATTTATAATAATTTTATAAATTTTGACGAATTTTATGATAATGCCGAATTTGAAAACAATACCGATAATACCTAAAAATCTTACCTAAAATTTATTGATAGAAGGAATACAGCCGTCTCGACCGCATTTTTAGACCCCCAAAATTTTCCGCAGCGGCGTAATGTCTTGCGTCTTTCTGTTGAGATACAATGCTTTGTGTTGTACATGCCGATTTTATTTTTTGTAACGAAAAATGAATTTGTCAAATGTTATTGCGGGGAGTTTAATTTATTTGTATCGATTGTGCAGATTATTATGACAAAATTGTTAAAAATGATTTAGATTTTTAAGTGGAAAACAACAGATTTTAATGTATATTCACATTAGTTATTGAGTATAGTTAAGAAAAATTTATTTGAAATTCATTTTGAGACGATAAATATAAAATATGCACTAACTGTTGGTAACTTCTAAAAACTAATATTAGAAAAAACGCGGTCATCCTGCCTGCACTGTTTGGGTAAAAAAAACGCCTAAATATGCGGTTCGGCAGCGTTCCTTCTAACAATAAATTTTTACATTAGATTTTTAGAAATTCACTGTATGTAAAATATAAAAGTAACTATTCAATAAATCTCTGTATGAGACGATTACTGAATAGATACAAAACTAAACTGTTCCGAATTTATGGCGTTTATTAAAAAATAAAGGTGTAAAATGGCTATTCAAAGTAGTGTCGGTTTAATATCGGGAATTGATTATACAACTCTTGTTGAGCAATTGATTGAAATTGAACGTACTCCAATAACAAATCTCGAAACGCGTAATGAACAATATATTGCCGAAGAGACAGCGTTATCAGAACTTACTGCATTATTTCTGACAGCAAGCTATATGTTCTCGGAGCTTGCTAAACCCGCAACTTTCAAGACTACAGTCGTTTCTAGTTTAAACGAGTCTCTACTCAAAGCGAGCAAAAATACCATCGGCACAGCGGTGCCGGGTTCTTATACATTTACACCGATACGAACCGCAACATCACAACAAACAATTGCATCCGGTGTAGCTAGTGCGACAACAGCTTTAAACAAAACCGGCGACATAATTATCGGGAATAGCTGGAAATTAGAAAACGATATTAACTTGAACGATTTGAACGGCGGCGACGGTTTTGTTAAAGGTTATATCCGTATCACAGACGGAAGCGGAACACGGTCAACTATCGACTTGCGAAGTTGCGTAACAATGAACGATGTACTCGATGCAATTAACTCGAATGTTAATATCGATGTTGTCGCTGAGCTGGATGGAAGCAGTTTAGTTCTTACAGATATGAGCGGCGGAGATTTAAATAATTTCAAAGTTCAAGAAGTATCCGGCGGAAGAACTGCCGCATCTCTCGGATTAATAGGAAGCGGTATCGTAACAGATACAACTGAAGGAACTATTACAGGATCGTCAATTTATTATCTCGGAAAAAATATGCAAGTCAGCTCGTTGAATGATGGTCTCGGATTAACTTTTTCTTCTACTATGAATGACCTGCGAATCACAACAAAAGACGGAACAGAAATAACCGTTGACTTCAATCAACGAACCGAAGACGGCGGCGAATCACAAGTCATAAAAGAACTGACACTCGGTGATATTATCGATACGATCAACAATGCTCAAAACAACGATGGAAAAATTGTAGCTAGTATCGGCGGTGCGGATGGAAAAAGTCTAGTAATAACTGATACAACCGGAATAAATTATGTCGAGGCTGTTGCAACCGACGACGGCAGCGGAAATATAACTTACGATTTGCCGGCCGGTTACGATGCAAATGATTATGAAATCGATTCAGATAATTATGTCGTTGACAAAAGTACCGGTAATCGTGTAGTTGATCCGAATTCAACAGGCAAAACGAAAATTGTGCAGATTGAAGGTAACAATGTTCCGGTATTAAAATCGTTAGGATTAATAGACGGTTTGTGGAATTCGAATATGCCGGTAGAGTTTGTAGGAAGTATAACGTCGCGGTCGTTGTTGAGTGATTTGGATTCTTCGTTGATGTCAACATTGAACGGCGGTTATGGTTTTTCTAATTCGGCTGCAGGCTCGATTGAAGTACAAGACAGGGAAGGCAACTCTGCAACTCTTACTTTTGACGAATCTGAATTAAAACAAATGCAATCAGGTTCGATTGGTAATGTAATTAAGATTCTCAATAGCAAATTATCGGCAGCGAATATCGGAATTGAAGTTACAATGAACGATTCAAAAACAGGTCTGACACTTATCGACACGACAACCGGAGTGAAAACGTCGAATATGATTTTTAAAGACAAAATTGAACAAGTACAAGTTTACGAAGATGACGGCATTACTCCTAAAGTTGATGAAAGTAACAATCCGGTAATGACAGATGTTGATCCGAATATTGCGAAGTCTTTAGGTTTAGACATTGATAGTGATAGTTCGATAATTTCGGGAACTAGTCTTAATAAACAGACGCTTTCATTTAATACACTTCTTTCTGATCTTAATAATGGTAAGGGAATATCAGGGGCAGACGGTCAGATTAATATTGTTGATAGCGGGGGATTTTCGGCAACTGCATTTACCGCTAATTGTGAAACATTAGGCGACGTAATTAATGTGATCAATGATACAACTCGCAGCGGTACAAATGCACCGCGAATACTCGCAAGATTAAATTCAACAGGCGACGGTATTGAGATACTTGATCTTGCCGGCGGTTCAGGATCGCTTTCAATTACAGACGGAACGACAAAATCGACAATATGCAGTTCTCTCGGAATAAGTCAAACGGTTTCGCAAAGTGATAGGGATCCGGTAACGGAAAATCTGTCGATCAATGGGCGTCAGTCGAAAGTGATTAGTATTGAAGCAACTGATACACTTGAAACAATTCGGGACAAAATAAACAATGCCGGCGGTAATTTTCATGCGTCGATTATTTCTGACGGTACGAGTTTACCGTATCGTTTGATGATAACGGGTTCTACAACAGGAACTGCAAGCGGCATGAATATTGATTTATCTGCTATTGGTCTAACAACTGAAAACATGGTTGAAGCAACAAATGCCGTGTTGGTTTATGGAGACCCCAATAGCTCGAGTGCGTTAACGCTGCAATCGAAAAGTAACACGTTTACTAATGCTGTCGATGGAATAGATGTAACTGTAGTAGGATATTCTTCTTCGCCGATTACTGTAACAGTAGAAGAATCGAGTTCAACGGTTAAAGCAGCATTGCAAAATTTCGTTACGAATTACAATGCGTTTAGAGAAGAAATGACAACTCAAACGTACTATTATTACAATGATGATACAAAACAAGGCGGCGGAAACACTTTAGCAATGAACCCAACAGCAAGACAATTTGATGACGCAGTAACGAAAGCATTATACAAAACTATGAGCAACATTCCGGGAATTACTTCGCTTATCGATTTAGGAATTGAGACAAAATCTAATATTGACACGAATGGTAATTTTATTGAAACGAATGTAACAACTAACACTCTGACTTTCGATGAAGAAAAATTTGACGCATTGTGGGAATCGAACAGAGAAGGTATCGAAAAATTCTTTTGTAATGAACAAACGATTGTTGATCCCGCAGGCGGTACTGATCCGGATACAGGTCTGCCAAAAACAACAACTGTAATTACCGGTTGGGCTAAAAATTTTACCGATGTAACGGAAGCAATTACAGGAGACAGCGGATTAGTTTTCAAAAGATTAGAAACTTTAGACAAAACAATCACAACAAATGAAGAAAGAATCGCATTTTTAGAAGAACGAGTAGAATTTAAAAGACAAACTATGTTAAATAAATTTTACGCAATGGAACAAGCAATGTTAAAAATGACAAGTAGTATGGAAACTGTCTCGCAAATCGCAACAACATGGGCAGCGAACTCGGTAACTACAACTTCGAGTTGAGAAAATAATATATCAGTGGAATAATTTATTGCTCACGGGATCGCGGTCGTCTCGACTGCATCTTTAGTTTTGTTTCTTTGACAGGATTACAGGATTGACAGAATTTTTAAATGACAAATTAAAAGAATCAAAACTTGAAACCATCACTTAGTTGTAGTGATTTGAACTTATAGCCGGTGCTAATCTCCGCATGCGAACTAACCACTAACCTGTTTATCCTGTCAAAAAAAAATATTCCGCTGATATATTACAATTTTTCTAATTTATATTTCAAAGTGTCTAAAAAAAATTTTTCGCCTATCTTGTCTGTTAGAGTTACAGCTGGTAAAATTTTTCACTTGCTATGGACATTGTCTGCAATATAGTTGGTTTTCGTGAACCGTATTTGCGGATAACAGGCGAAAGAGATAATTAGCGATTTATATTTTGAATTGCACATTTTATTCGATATATTCAAATTGATAATATTGGTAGAAGTGAAGTTTGAGACATTTTTTTTGCGTTATTTTTGGTTTTGTCTGTATTGATTTATAGTGTCCGAAATTTACATTTTTTGGGAGTCAAATTTTATGGCAAAACGTAAAACAAACCTATTTCCTAAACTCCACAACGCAGCGTGGCCTGGTGTTGTCGGCAAAGGAGTTCCCGGAGCGGAACCTGCTATCGAGCTTGATACGATGCTCAAATTAACAAGTGAAGCAGAAGTTGACGGCATTAAATTTGATGGATTTGATTTTAATCTTTGTAAACCGCATTTTGACATCAATTCACTTGATAGTGAAATTAAGCGTCTTGCGGACAAGGCGAATTCATTTAATCTTGAAATAGGAACGATAGTTCCAGCTATTTGGCAGAGCAGCGGAGGCGGTTCTGCTTTTGGCAGTTCAGCTGATCGGAAGAGGTTTTTGAATCAGGTTGAAGTCGGTTGCAAAGTAGCATCCGAACTACGAAAACTTGGAGTGAGACCGAATGGTTCCGTCAGAATAGACACTGCTGCAAGTGTTGAAGAGTGGTCGAAAGACCCGGAACAAAATCAGAAATTAATCGTTGAGACTTTTACTGAAGCGTGTAATATCGCTGTAAACTACGACGAAGTGTTAGCATGTGAAGGTGAAATATGTTGGGGGGGGATACACAGTTGGAGAAGGATGGTTCAGATTTTAGAAATGGTTGATAGACCTCAAACTCTAGGATTTCAAGCTGACATGGCGCATACGTTGCTTTACATGATGGGATACAATGCGCCGGAGGACAGAATTTTACCAGAAAATTTCGATTGGGGGGACAAAGAAACTTTTGATCGTGCGTATCGAAGGATGACCAATGCTTTGCGGCATTGGACTGTTGATTTACATATTGCGCAAAATGATGCAACTGTATTTGGCAGTGGTGATCATGACAAAACGGGACGTCATTGTTTACCCAAAGACCAGAATGGAAAACTTGACATTGTTTATTATGCTGATTTTTGGTTATCGGATGAAGACGGCTTAACGAAAAGATTTAATCATATTTGTTGGGATGGTTGTATGTTTCCGAATGCAGTTATGATGAATCCGCAAACGTGGACAGACATACTTGAAACAATGATTGCGGTACGAAATAAATATGGTTGGAAATAGCAAATCTTTGGGTCAAACATTTTCGTTACAAAAAGTGTAATATTTTGATGAGTGTTTATATTTTATCTAAAACAAGTAAGCAAGATTACTTTTTTTGTTTACAAAATATTTTTTTGCAGAGAATAAAATATAAAACCAATACACCCCCCGCTAATAATTCCGGTGATACAAGTGCTATTTATTAAAAAGCCTGCTTTCCGATAGGGAAGCAGGCAGCAGATCGAACCGAAAAAATAAAGTAAGAAATAATTAAAAAGCAAGATCAATATCGGCTTTTTGATTTTTGTTTTTTTAAACTCTTACTAGTTCAACTTTCGTTTTTTGGTAATATGTCAAACGAATACATACTTAAAAACAAAAAACAAAATTCAACGTGTGATAAATATACAGTGCTTTAAAAATATTCCGCTGATATATTTCATTTTTTGTAAGTAACTATTTAATGTAATATTTTTGCAACCGTTTTGTGAAATTTTCAATTAAACTGCTCTCACTCGAATTTTCGATTCGATCTGTTTTTTTACATAGCCGTAAATAAAGCTTTGAAGAATCGCCCCGCAAATTTATAGTACGAGCTGATATGGTTGCGTAATCTGATTTAATGAGTTTTGAAAAAATTGAATTGGGAGAACAAATAAACTTTGATACGGCAGTATCAAAGACAGTTGACGTACTACTTCAAGGCGGCGTAGTTGTTCTTCCGACCGAGACAGTTTACGGTCTTGCAGTTCGTGCAAATGACGCCGCCGCCGTCGAACGATTGAAAATTATAAAACAACGTGAAATTGATCACCCTTTCGTGTTGGCTGTTTCTGACACAACAACAATCAGCGATTACGCAACTGATATGAGCGATCTTGCTAAACGACTCGCCCGCCGATGTTTACCGGGTCCTGTTAGTCTAATTTTAGATATCTTGCCGTCAGATAGTGAATTTCGTTTCTTGCCTCAATCCGTTCAAGCTGCCGTGTCGAAAAACAATAGTGTCTGTTTCAGAAATCCTGATCATAAATTCACATTGTCTGTAATAAAAAAATTGGGTGAGCCAATCGTATTGACAAGCGCGAATTTACACGGAATGCAAACCGCTGTCTCCGTTGATGAAATAATTAAACAATTAGGAACCGAAATCGATTTAGCTGTCAATGACGGAACTATTAATAATGATAAACCGTCAACTTTATTGAAAATCGACGGTAACAAATTTTCTATTTTGCGAAATGGTCCCGTGAGTAAAGAAACATTACAAAGATTATCAGCAAAAATGATTCTATTCGTTTGCACAGGTAATACGTGCAGGAGTCCAATGGCTGAACGAATTTGTGAATCCGCAATCGCCAATCGAATCGGATGTACAGTTGATGAATTAGAAGAATACGGGTTCGTAGTAATGTCGGCAGGAATATCCGTTGCTATGAAAAATGGAGCCGCACCAAATGCTGTTGAAATTCTAAAAAGAAGAAATATAGATTTGTCAAATCATAATTCACAACAATTGAATGAAACCTTGATACAATTCGCCGATTACATTTTCACGATGACAAGATCACATCGCGAATTGATATTATCAATGTCTCTGGATGCCGATACAAGACTATCAGTCCTGCGGACAGACGGAGGTGATATAACAGACCCAGTCGGCGGAAATATTAACCAATATGAATATTGCGCTAATCAAATCACAACAGAAATAAATAAAAGATTGGACGAAATAATAAACAATAATAAATGATAATTTATTACACGAACTCCCCCAAAATACTAATCTTGAATTAAAATTCTCGTAATACCTCAGTGGAATTTTTGTTTTTCAACTTTTTTGAGATTATGAATTTTAAAATAAAGATAGTGAAAAATAAACTTGAAACCTTTGAGAAATTTCAATGATTTGATACATTATGATTTTTCCGCAAAATACGTAATATAGGAAAATAACTAATGATTATTTTTTACAAACTTTAATTATTTTTTTCAAAAAAATATAGCGGTATTTATATTATTGTCCGAATATGCTAGAATGCCGCACTTCATTTCGCCTATTGACTTCAGCAGTTTATTGATTCTGTAAATTATGACGAATATGAAAAATCGGTAATATTGCAACTGAAATATAATGAATCATTCACAATTGTACCCCAATACAAAAAGATTAAGATTTTAAAAACATGAGATCAGGAGATTAAATATGCAGATATTTTCAAACATAACTAGACCAGCTGAAATCGCTCATCCGCACGACTTACTAACACGGCAC